>NZ_VPBW01000016.1:0-61971 GCF_013418535.1 Acinetobacter sp. YH12137
AAAGTGGAATATGCCTATTCGCGACTGGCGTTTAGCCATGAGCCGCTTTATTATTGAATTCGGTGACCGCTTAAGCAATCACCTTTAAATTGATGAAAAGCAATTACACAAAATTATTTACAGGCTCGCTTTTGAGTATCCGATCCAGGTCTTGTGCGCATTCCTCTAAAGTAAAGGCCATATCAAACTGCATTTGAGGTTTGAGTTCTTGAGCAAGACTTCTCCACTGTTCAATTAATTTTAGGGCTTTTTGAATCTTATGTTTGTTGACGTCTTTGGCAATGGTCGGGGTATAACCACCGCGTTTGGCATTTTTTATCTGTTTCATGTAGTTTGCGCTGTTATTCATGTCCACTCTCCGAATAGCAGTGTTTCCACTTTTTTCTAACCCAAATAAGGAAGACTCAAGCAATAACGTTTTCTATCTTTAGGTTTTTATTCTCCTTTTATCCTGTTTTGATTCCACCATAACATAGCGATGATGACAATTAAATTAAGCTATTTTTATGCCAGTTTTTGTCTCCATCATATAAATAAACTAAAAGAAGAACATAAAGTTAAGAAATTAATAAAAATGGATATATCATGGTTTTATCCAGAGAATTTATTTCAATATATCTCAACCTATATCCTTACATCTTTAAATCTATCAAAAGAAAAGGCAAGCAATACTCATCTCAAAAATAACCAGTAAAATGAATTATCCTTTTTCAATTCATCTGTCCAAGATGCTCACTTTTAAGGTTTTAGACTATAAAAAAAGCCCAATATAAAATTGGGCTAGGGCTTAAGGCTCGACTTCTAGCGGATCACCATCTTCAGGACGAAGATGACGTGTGCCATCATCCGCAGGATCTACACTTGATCCATCTTTGGTGATCGGATTGTACATTTCATCCTCTTTTTTATCGTCAGTGAACTCCTCATCTTCGAAATCCAGAGGCTCATTATCATCATCAAAATTTAGGGGTTTTTCATCATCTTTCATAGCGATCCATCATTTTTTACCAAGATAGGATCATGCTCGAATATTCCTCAGTGTCATTCAACAGCCATCCGGCATCATTTATGTAACTTGTATAGTTATTCTTTTATTTTTAATCCATTCCCTAATAATTTCGGCAACAAAAAAGGCTTAAACCCTTTAGATTTAAACCTTTTGAGACATCATGTGGCGACATGATAATGATATTTGGCGGTGAGAGAGGGATTCGAACCCTCGATACGCTATAAACGTATACACACTTTCCAGGCGTGCTCCTTCAGCCACTCGGACACCTCACCATGGCCGTGGATGATATAGAAAAAAAGCCAGTCTGCCAAGCTTGAAACAATTGATTTGCGGAAAAACTTTGAGCGCAATGCTATGATTCGCAAAAATGCTTGTTAAAAACGAAGACGATATATGCAAAGCACTGCACAGAAAGCAGCTCTCCCGGTAATTACGCTGGCTGCGCTTGGGGTTGTTTTTGGAGATATTGGAACCAGTCCATTGTATGCACTACGCCAATGTTTCCTGACGTCGCACCTTGCCATTAGTGAAGCTTCGGTGTTGGGCATTTTGTCCTTGATCTTCTGGTGCATCATGCTGACGGTGAGCTTCAAATACGTCACTATTATCATGCGTGCCGATAACAACGGTGAGGGCGGAATCATGTCCTTACTAGCTCTCAATTTGCGAACCACACGCATTTCTGATGACAAGAAAATTTACCTGATTGCGCTCGGCTTTATTGGGGCATCGCTGTTTTTTGGTGACGGGATCATTACCCCGGCAATTTCTGTGTTATCTGCGGTTGAAGGGCTGAGTATAGCCACACCTGTGTTTAATCAATGGTTAGAACCTCTATCGATCGGGATTATTGCGGGACTCTTTCTGGTACAACGTCATGGTACTGGAACCATGGGCAAATTTTTTGGTCCGTTGACCTTACTCTGGTTCCTGTCAATTGGTGGTTTCGGTTTGTGGAGTATTATTCAGACCCCGACAGTACTGGCTATGGTGAATCCATACTGGGCCTATCATTTTGTGGTCGATCAGCCTTTTGTAGCCTTCTTGACCATGGGCGCCGTGATTCTGACCATGACTGGTGGTGAAGCCATTTATGCCGATATGGGGCATTTTGGTCGTCTGCCGATTCGTCTGGCTTGGTTCATTATCGTATTGCCATGTTTGTTACTGAATTATGCTGGACAAGGGGCATTATTGCTGCGCCGTCCTGAAGCACTGGAAAATCCTTTTTATATGCTGCTTCCGGAATGGGGCTTATATCCAATGATTGGTTTGGCCACAGCAGCTGCTGTGATCGCCTCACAGGCCGTCATTACCGGGGTATTCTCCATGGTGAATCAGGCCATTCAACTGCGTTATTTGCCACGCCTGAGTGTAAAACATACCTCAGCCGAAGAGCGTGGCCAGATTTATCTGCCCTTCATTAACTGGATGCTGTTTATTTCTGTAGTGATTCTGATTTTACTCTTTGAAAATAGCGCCCGCTTAGCGAGTGCTTATGGGGTCGCAGTCACCATGACTATGCTGTGTGGTACCATTTTAATCAGCATTCTGGCTTATGGTTTCTGGCGCTGGCCAATCTGGAAAGTAGTGTTATTTGCCACACCATTCCTGATGCTGGATCTAGTTTTTGTAGCCTCAACTTCTTTAAAAATTGCATCAGGTGGCTGGGTGCCGATCCTGCTCGGGGCGGCATTATTTACGATTCTGATGACCTGGAAAGATGGTCGTGCACTGGTCTTGAACCGTCTGGAAAAAGATGCGCTACCAATTGACCTGTTTATTAAGAGTATCTCAATTGGGGGAGGCACCAAGTTTGTGCCGGGTGAAGCGATTTTCCTGACCGGAACTCCGACCATTGTGCCGCATGCGATGTTGCACAATATCAAGCACAACAAGGTGCTACATGAGCGCAATATTCTAGTGACGGTTATTACCCGAGATATTCCTTTTGTAGGCGATGAAGAACGGATTAAACTGGAAAAACTCAGTGAGCATTTTTATCGAGTGACAATGTATTACGGGTTTAAGGATCAGCCCAATATTCCGGAAGCATTGCAGCATGCGTATGCAGAATGGGGCTTTGAATATGACCTGATGCAGATCAGTTTCTTTATCTCCCGGGAACGGATTATGCATACGGTGGGAGAGGGAATGGCACCTTGGCGGGAAAAACTGTTTGTTTCCATGCAGCGTAATACCAGTCCGGTCAGCGACTTCTACCAGATTCCGACCAACCGGGTGGTTGAACTGGGTAGCCAGATCGAGATGTAAAAATAAAAAAACCAGAGCTAGGCTCTGGTTTTTTTAGGGGAGAGAATTTAGAAAGCTTTATAACAAATTATTGTTCTGTTGCTTCTGTCTCAACCGGCATTTCAGGGGCTGCGTTTAAAGGTGCATCTACCGCAGGATCAGCTTCAGCTTCTACTGCAATTTCAGTTTGCTCAGTCATCGCAGCCGCTTCAGGTGCAGCAGCTTGCTGTTCTTCAAGAGCTGGTTGCTCTACAGCCTCACCCATAGTCATTTCCTGTTCTGTAGCAGGGGCTGCTGGTTCAGACTCAAGATTGGCTGGAGCTGGATTGGTATCCGGCATTTCTGGTTGTGCAACAGGTGCATCAGGCATGCCTGGTGTTGGCATTGGCTGATTTGGCATTGATTGTTGTGGCTGCTGGCCTGGCTGAGCAGGTGCAGACATTGGCTGGTTTACCAGACGGATCTGTCCAGAGTTCACCAGGCTTTCCAGTGAGGCTTGCTGACCATTTACAGTGGTACTAATTTTAGCTTTAGATAAGCTTTCAAGTGTTTCACCCGCTTGTACAGGAGGCTCAGCGAATGCGCCGGCACTGATCACACTTGTAAATATTCCGAGACCTAATAACTTAGATAGTTTGGAATTCATAAATTAACTCCATTGCTAATAATTGTACGTAATTTGAGTAGTCAAATAGCTTTGCACACTCAAGACGAGGTCACAATCAAAGCTACTTAAAGGTTAAAAAACCGCGCTGAAAGCTCACTAAAAAAACGACACTTTGTTACAAGATTTAAGAATATAGGGGTAGATTGTGTAATTATTAGGCAAATAAAGAGGGTAAGATATACTTCATATACATGGCTTGTTAAGCTCGCAAAACCCCCGATTTTGATCTTAAAAGCACGTGTAGCATGGCAAAGAAGCAGCGTAAGTCGAAGAATTCAGTTTTTCAGTTTTTTAATGAAAATAGCGTGAAAGTGATCTTGGCAATGGTCGCTTCCGGGAGTTTCGCGATTGCGTTTGGCCAGGAAAAAATCAGTCAGTGGATTTCTCTGCCGTCTACATCGAATTCGAGCTGTCTGGAACAGTTTTACCGGGATATTCCGCCTTACCTGATGAAAGACAGCCTGAAAAAAGACAGTTATTCACTGTGTTTTAATGGCTTTAATGTGGGTTATTCTGGGGTATCCAAAACGCCACTTTGGGTGGCGGAGGCCTTAACACCGAAGCGTCTGAGCCAGAAAATTCCACGTGAAGACAACTTCCATGAAGAAACACGACTAAATGCTGCTCATCGTGCGACTTTGGCTGACTACCGGGGTTCAGGCTATGACCGAGGCCATATGGCGCCAAATGCGGATATGCCAAATAAAGCTGCACAGTCTGACAGTTTCTCGCTGGCCAATATGGTCCCGCAGGCACCAAAGAACAATCAGCAGGTCTGGCGCGAGCTGGAAGAAGCGACCCGAGCAATTGTGACCAAGCAGAAGCAGGACGTGTATGTAGTGACCGGGCCAGTCTTTGCTGCCAAAAAGCTGAAAACTATTGGCAAGGGTGTAATTGTACCAACTGCCGTGTATAAAGCGATCTACATGCCGAAAACTGGTGCCATTGGTGCCTACTATGCACCTAATGATAATTCGCTCAAGGTTCGCATTGTCAGTGTCTGCTATCTGGAAGAGCAGCTCGGCATTAACCTGTTTCCTCAGTTAACTGAAGAACAGAAACGCAATACCTATCATCTGCCGTTGACTGCAAATGCTGTGAAGGCCAACCAGAAAATTGCCTATTCGAATTGGGATGCAGAAAGCCAGTGTGCTGAAGATGTGCCGAAAGAAGATCTAGAAAAACTGCAGCGTGAGTTCAAACCGTTAGCCTCAAGTTCAGCCAGTACAAGCAATACCAGCTCATCAGTTAATAAGAACGGGATCGATCATGATACCCAGGACACGATTGTTAAACAGCTGATTGAGGCCTTACTGCAATACATCCTACAGCTGCTGAAATAGTGAAAAGGAGCTTGCTGTAAAAAGCAGGCTTCAGGTAGCATGCTGAAGACAGGTGAGTAAAAATAATAAAACAGAGTAGAAATTAATGTTTAAAGCATTTGAAAATGGAACCGAATCGCATGCGATTCATGATCTGACAGTTGAGAATGATCTGGACTGTGTCAGTCTGTATGGCAATCTGCAAATTACTAAAGACCAGGCTGGTCTCAAGGCGGCCAAAGTTTTGCAGGCACTGTTAAATGATATTGTGCAGCAACTCGAAGAAACACCGGATCTGCCAGAAAAAATTGAACGCAATGATGCAGATGAAATTGAAAATCCATTTTTATAGAAATTTCTTAAATCACTATTCCGGCTAGAAAAAAGCTTCTTTAATGAGGAGCTTTTTTATTTTATTCAAATTTTTAAATCTGATATGGGACATTAATCTCTGCAGTAGCAGGATAGTCCAGAAATTTTTCCTGCACCTGGGTTTCCAGGTATTCTGAGCGCCATTGTTGTGGGGTCTGAGCCGTCCACTGCTTGAAGGCACGCTGAAATGCGCTCTGCTCAGAATAGCCAAGCAGCATGCTGATTTCCTGCAGACTCAGATGAGGATCTTTCAGATATTGCATGGCCATCATGCAGCGGATTTCCTGCATACGCTGCTGATAGGTCTGGCCCTGTTTTTGCAGGTAACGTTGTAGCTGACGTACAGAAAAATTCATCTGTTTGGCGATATGTTCAATCTGGAACATATTTTTCTGCAGACCCACCAGAATCGCCTGTTGCAAGCGTTGATCAATCTGGGTGGAGTTCGGGAGTTTTTCCAGCACCGCTTCTGCCTGTTGCATCAGTAATTTCTGTAAGGTCTGATCGCCTTTCTTTAAAGGCGTAGACATTTCACTCACAGGAATCAATACCTGGTTTCTGGCCTGTCCAAAACGGACCTTGCAGCGGAAATACTGTTCATAGACCGCAATATTTTTATTGACCGGATGCTGAAAATGGACTTCATGCAGATGCAGTTGATGCTGCTCCAGAATGCTTGAGCGAATAAATTCAGTCATGAGCGCGATAGCAATCTCGTCTGTGAGTTGCGTACTCACTTTAAACGGAATCTCGCTCCAGGAAATGGACAGGTAATCTCGATCCAGACTGACCTGTAAAGGACTGCCATCATAGATCAGGCGATGATAGTCATGATAACGCATAAAGGCTTCGCCCAGCGTTTCACTGGATAATGCCAGATAGCCAATAATACCCAGATGTTTGGCCTGCACCAGTTGCGCGATTTCCAGGCCGAGTGCCGGCCGCTGCAACTCCTGGTCCAGCTGGCTGAGCAGATCGCGCCAGAGAATATAATCAAAACGCTCCAGGTTCTGGATCGCAAATAATTTCTTGGGGATGTCCAGTTGTTTGAGCTGGTAATAGTCCAAAAGTAAATGTCCTAAACCACCATATACCGAACCGACATAATCTTGGGGAACGTGCATTTTTTAATTCTTTTGTTCTGTCGTTTTTTGTCAATGATATTGAAATTATCGGTCAATATCTAGCCCTTTGTTTGACCTATAGTGTAAACAAACAGGGAGGAAAAGATCATGTGGAAAGGCTTTCTAGCAGGACTGGTCGTAGCCAATGGCTTTGAATGGTTTGCGCATAAATATGTGCTGCATGGTACGCATCGGGCAGGGCAGACGCGTTATAGCCCAGTGCCGGACAGCATGCGTTCACATTGGGAACATCATCGTGAAGTTCGCAAGACCAGATTTTCTGATTATGCCTATGTGGAAGGTTTGAAAAACTGGCGAATCCGCAATGAAATCGGTTCACTGGCCGTTGCAGCAAGCGTATTCGGGCTGGCTTTTTATCCCTTGTCCAAAGGTATGTTTTTGGCCACGCTGTATAGTGCAGGCAATTATTTCTATATGCATCGGCGAGCACATCTGGAGCCAGAATGGGCCAGAAAAAAAATTCCCTGGCATTATGATCACCATATGAATAGTAACCAAGACGCCAACTGGTGTGTAACCAAGCCCTGGTTTGATTATTTGATGGGAACCCGGGTGATTTCCTCAGCAGATTTACAGGAAAAAAATCCCCTTGGTATTGTCTTGCCGGAACAGATCTCTATGCGCTTAACCCAGCGTTATTTCCCGGCTAAATGGGCTAAAGATCGTGATTAAATAACTTAAATTTCGAGTAATCTGCCACATAAAATGTTAACCATTTCTCACTTTGGTTAACCCTGTCGTGATTTGTCAATAAATTCTGCATATATTGTCAATATTGCGCTCAGGATTTCACCTATATTTGCGTCTGTTGATGATTGAAAGTCTTATCAACCTGCATACAGATTGAGTTATATTGTAAATGTCAAAGATACCAAGTGCTGTAGTTCTTCTTGGTTTTTATAGGGAGTCGCAAGACTCCTTTTTTTTGTCCAGAATTTAAATGATTTCTAAGAATAATGCATAAAAAAAGAGCGTGATATTCACGCTCTTTTTCATTTGAAGGCTGTCGTTTAAAGACGCATTTCAATACCTTGAGCAGCTAGATAAGCCTTGGCCTCAGGAATGGTATGCTGGCCAAAGTGGAAAATAGAGGCGGCAAGTACTGCATCGGCACCACCATGGATAATCCCGTCAGCCAGATGCTGCAAGTTGCCTACGCCACCAGAGGCAATCGTTGGTACAGTGACGCGGTCATTGATAGCACGCATGAGTGGAATGTCATAACCTGCTTTGGTGCCATCGGCATCCATAGAGGTAATTAACAGTTCGCCTGCGCCGTAGCTGGCCATTTTTTCTGCCCATTCCAGGGCATCAATGCCGGTCGGTTTGCGTCCGCCGTGGGTAAAGATTTCCCATTTATTCTCGCCAGTTTTTTTGGCATCAATCGCTACCACGATACATTGCGCGCCAAAACGCTGTGAGGCTTCCTGTACAAACTCAGGGTTGAAGACGGCTGCCGAGTTGATGCTGACTTTGTCTGCACCTGCATTTAATAGTAGACGAATATCTTCGACTTTACGCACGCCACCGCCTACGGTAAGCGGTACGAATACAGATTCAGCCATACGCTCAACGGTACGGTAAGTGGTGTCGCGTCCATGATGTGTAGCGGTAATATCAAGGAAAGTAATTTCATCGGCACCTTGTTCATTATAACGGCGTGCCACTTCTACCGGGTCACCCGCATCACGAATATCAAGGAACTGAACACCCTTGACTACGCGACCGTTGTCGACGTCCAGACAAGGAATAATACGTTTAGCTAGCATAAATTTTTCCAATTATTACAGCCGATTATGAAACTCACCCACGCAAGCGCTACACCTTGGTAGATGGAAACGGTATTCTAGCAAAAATATGTAAGTTTTTTCGCAGGTTTTCTATGTCGGTTTATACCACTTTGACTTTAAAGGAAGTTCAGGATTTCGCAGCACCTTATGGACTTGAGGTGATTGATCTGATTCCCATTCAAGGAGGTATCCAGAATACGAACTATTTTCTGGTCTGCGAAAACCAGCAATATGTGCTGACCGTTTTTGAAGATATGGATGAACAGGCCGCTGGAGAACTGGTGCCGGTCTTGCAGCATCTGGGTCAGGCAGGTCTGGCCGTACCGGTGCCTTTATCCCATTCAGGCAAAGCCATTCATACGCTAAAAAATAAGCCGGCACAAATTGCACCACGCATGATGGGCGAGCATCCGATGCCATCTACCGTTGCGCAGGCGGAAGCGATTGCCATTGCTCAGGCCAAAATGCATGTCGCACTGAAAGATTTTAAACTTGAGCGCGCCTTTGTCCGTGACCATGCCTACTGGTATAACGTAGCACAGGAAATTAAACCGAGTCTGAACGCAGCAGATAAAGTCTTACTGGGTAAACTTCTGGGCCTGTATGAAGCTTTAACCGCAGTATATCCGGATCGTCCACGTGGCTTTATCCATTCGGATCTGTTCCGTGACAATACCCTGTTTGAGGGTGACCAACTGAAAGGTATTCTGGACTTTTACGAGCTGAATAAAGATGAATTCCTGTTTGATATTGCAATTACTTTAAATGACTTCTGTACCAATTATCCGGAAGTTACTTTAAATGAAGAAAAGGCCAATGCCTTTTTAAAAGCCTATGAAACTGTGCGTCCATTGACTGAGGATGAAAAATCATGTCTGGAGCTTTACCTGGCAATGGCTGCGGGCCGTTTCTGGATGATGCGTTTACAGGTGGCACAGAAAAATGCTGCTGAAGGCCGCACCGGTGAAGATATTCTGCAAAAAAATCCGGAAGAGATGCGTAACATGCTGATTGAACGTTTAAAATTTGTGACAGCTTAAATTAAAAATAAACAGGAACAGGCAAAATGCGCGATCAGGGACGTTTGGTAGAATGGTTTGATGACAAAGGCTATGGCTTTATTCAGCCCAATGATCCGGCCAAAGATCGCGTGTTTTTGCATATCAAAGATTTTGCCCGTCCCGGTCCACGGCCAATTGTTGGTTGTGCGCTAGATTATCTGGTGATTCTAGATGAGCAGGGACGTTATCGTGCCCAGCAGGTTATGTACCTGAAAGCATCACAAACCAAAACGGCAAAAACAAAAACTAAAACATCAGGCCGAAGCCAGCCAGAAAAACTACAGCCGATGCAGGTTGCTTCTGTGGCCTATATTTTGGTACTGGCGGGACTCAGTTTGGCCGGATTGTTGAGTGGAATGATCCTGTTACTGGTGAGCCTGATGAATGTCCTCAGTTACTGGCTGTATGCCCAGGATAAGGAAGCGGCACAATTGGGCAATCGCCGTATTCCAGAAAATACCCTGCATCTGGTGGCATTTCTAGGAGGGTGGCCGGCAGCCTGGCTGGCACAGCAAAAATTACGTCATAAAACACAAAAACAACCCTTCCGGCAAATTTATTTTTGTACTATAGCTTTTAACATCATTTTGATTATATGGCTGATTTCTCCCTTTAACAGCCTGAATATCTAGAAACAACCACAGGAGCGTAGATGAACTATTCAATTGATAAAGACTCAAATCGCACGCTAACCCTGATTCTTTATATCTTATATATCGTGGCCATTTTTAGTGGTGGCTTGCTGGCAGTGATTGCACTGATTATTAACTATATGAAGCGCTCGGATGTACGAGGCTCGATTTTTGAAAGCCACTTTACCTGGCAAATCCGCAGTTTCTGGTGGTATCTATTCTGGAATATTGTAGCCTTTGTGCCGTTCCTATTCCTGTTCTTTACCCATGAAGATCCGGACCTGTTTGCAGGCGTCGCTTTTGGTGCATCTACTTTCTGTCTGGTTGTGGTCTTTGTTTCCTGGATCTGGATTGTCTATCGCGCGATTCGCGGCATTATGCGTCTGAATGACAATCGACCGATGTATACCAAATAAGATTAGCTATATTTATTTCTCTAGATAAAAAACTCCCCCTTTTCTAAGAGGGGGAGTTCATAAGCTTAGGAAAGATCTTCCTTCAACTCTTCTATTTTTTCTTTTCTAAAAAACTTTGGCTTCCATTCGCTGGCAATCACCCCAAGTACCACCATCAATCCGCCTAGAAGTGCCAGCGCAGGCAAATGTTCTCCCGCCATACGTCCAAATAAACTTGCCCAGATCGGTTCACCGGCATAAATAATTGCAGCTTGGGAAGGATCTACCATTTCCTGTGCCCAGTTCATCACCAGCTGAATACAGGCACTGGCAATACCGAGACCGACCAAAATACCTGCCAGATGCCAGTGAAAGTCAGGTAACTGAGATTCACCCAGTATCGGTGCCATCAGAAAACAAAATAGCGAGGCAAAAATGAGTTGTAGCACGGTGACACGCCGGGTATTCACCTTCGGAGCAAAATGACTGATAAAAATAATCTCAAGCGCAATGGCAATCGAGCCGAGCAAAGTCAGCGCCTGACCAAAATTCAGCTGGATGGCACCAAAGCCATTACCGGTTAAAAACACCAGACCGAGAAAGGCAAACAGGGCACCGACCCAGGTCATGAAATATGGTTTTTTACGGAACAGTAGCCACAGCAGTAGAGGCACTAAGGGAACATACAGCGCAGTCAGAAAGGCCGATTCACTGCTACTAATCGTTTGCAAGCCCACCGTTTGGGTTCCATAACCGATTGCAATTACAGCCCCGATGATGGCACCCGCTGCCACTTCTTTAAGTGTCATGCCTTTCAAGTGCTTCAGGGACAGCATAGTTACGGCAATTGCCGCCGCTGCAAAGCGTAATCCGACAAAGATCACCGGACTACTGAAATTCAGGCCATATTGTACAGTGATAAAGCTGCCACCCCAGATGATGGTAATCAGGATCAGAGCAAGTTGAGGAACTTTAGTTCTCCAGATAGAGGGAGTTTGGGAAACGGATGTTGACATGGGAGAGAGGATCAAAAAAATTGAACAATAAAAAAAGAGGTCCACAGACCTCTTTTTCAGCAGACGCTATTATAGCGCTTCTTGTTCATCCAGCAATAATTGTGCTTCACGCAGATTTAAAGTGCCTTCATAGATCGCACGACCGGTAATCGCACCTAAAATGCCAGGCTGATCTTTCAGGTTACGCACGTCATCCATATTGGTTACACCACCTGAAGCAATTACAGGCAGACCTGAATATTGTGCCAGATGTACAGTTTGCTCAATGTTGACACCCTGCATCATGCCATCACGGGCAATATCGGTATAAACAATACTAGACACGCCTGCATCCGCAAAACGTTTTGCCAGATCAGTCGCTTTTACATCAGTCACATTCGCCCAGCCATCAGTTGCTACCATGCCGTTCATGGCATCGATACCCACAATAATATGGCCTGCAAATTTTTTGCATGCTTCTTCCACAAATTCAGGATTTTGCACTGCTTTTGTACCAATAATCACAAAAGATACACCTGCTTCCAGATAATGCTCGATAGTTTCCAGTGAGCGGATTCCGCCACCAATCTGGATAGGCAATTCTGGCTGTGATTTGGCAATGGCTTCTACCACTGGCTTATGAATCGGTGTACCTGCGAAAGCACCATTTAAATCTACTAAATGCAAGCGGCGAGCGCCTTCATTTACCCAATGCTGTGCTGTTGCCACCGGATCGTCAGAAAATACGGTATCGTCTTCCATACGACCTTGTTTTAAACGGACACATTTGCCATCTTTCAGGTCAATTGCAGGGATGATCAGCATGCTTTCGCTCCTTGCTTAATCTTTAGAATGAATTTCAGTGAGCTCATCTTAGCAAATAAAGTCGAAATTTCTAACTCTTAAACGGTATGAAAAAAGAAAACCTGTCTGAAGATATGCTGGAGTGACAGGATTTTATTCTTCAATTTTTTTATTCTTTGCAATACTCCTGATGGAGTCTGATATCAAAATGATATTTCGCTAGAAAACTGATCTTCTGTTTGTTCAAATTTTTGAATGCGGGCGAATTTTCAATTTTAGTGAAGTATTGGGAACTTCCTTGGGTCCCAAGCCACGGTGCAGCAATTCTTCAAAGACCAGTAAAGGTGCATAGGCATCTGCAGCCGCATATTCAATCTGTGCCTGACTGAGATGTTTTTTCGCCCAGTTCGATGTCGTAACCCGTTTCGATTTAGGAAAATTCACCTGAAATAGCAAAGCCATCGCATTTTTTAATCCAAGAGGATTTTTAATGCCGAACGCACCAAAGCACTTTGACAGTTCAATCACACTGTTCAGCTCAATGCCTCTTTTACGGAAAAGATGCGCATCATTTTTCAGGCCAAAACCAACTTTAATCTGGTCTCGATTGGCAAAAATCGGTTTCAGAAAATCCCAAATGGCAGCATTCATCTGAAACAGGTAGGCCTTTTCCAGAGTGGCCAGCTGAATCAGATGCGGACCAGTAGAAACTTCACCGACCTTGAATGTGGGTTTAGATTCAGTGTCCAGACCAAAGACCGCGATCTGCTCAAGTTCTTCGCGTAGAGCTTCACATTGCTGAATGCTGTTAATCACCACAATATTTTCAGGCGCGATATTTTGAAAAGGTGGAAAATTTGCTATTGCCTCTTTACTCGGCAGAATATCGTTAAGCTGGGTATCCATGATTAAAGCATCTTCCATTGATGAATATTCGGGTTGAATAGAGCATACCTTAGAGAAGGAAGCTTGGATGTGAATTATTTTTCAAAAATAAAATTTTAAGCTGTAGCCCATAAAAAAGCCCGCATGATGCGAGCTTTTTGAATGTATTGGATTAGATATTCCAATCCACAAAGTTTTTTAGCAATTGAAGGCCTGCAGTATGGCTCTTTTCAGGATGGAACTGAGTCGCAAACAGGTTGTCTTTATGCAGAGCAGTACAGAAATCAATACCATAGTTACAGGTCGCTGCCACGATACTTGGATCTTGTGGTTCCACATAGTAACTGTGCACGAAATAGAAACGTGCATCCTGAGCAATGTCTTTCCACATTGGATGGCTTGGATCGGCCTGATGTACTTGGTTCCAGCCCATATGCGGCACTTTTAAACCTGCCATTTCCGGGAAGTGTTTCACTTCACCTGCAAAAATGCCCAGTGCATCCGCACCGCCATTTTCTTCAGAGCGTTGCATCAGGGCCTGCATACCGACACAGATGGCCAATACCGGTTTGTTAAACACGGCATTACGTACCACTTCATCAATTCCGGCTTCATGCATGCCTTGCATGCAGTCACGCATTGCACCCACACCCGGAAAAACGATTTTGTCGGCTTGGGCAATCAGTTTTGGATCATTAGTCACATCTACCGTTGCACCGACGTGTTCAAGTGCTTTGGCTGCTGAGTGTAGGTTTCCCATGCCATAGTCAAGAAGGGCAATACGGGTCATTACAAGGTACCTTTGGTTGAAGCAACAGTATTCGCAGCACGTGGATCAACTTCACATGCCATACGCAGTGCACGGGCAAATGCCTTAAATACACTTTCGATCTGGTGGTGACTGTTTTTACCTTTCAGGTTGTCAATGTGTACAGTCATCAGCGAGTGGTTGACAAAGCCCTGGAAAAACTCAGAAAACAGGTCTACATCAAAACGGCCAATCATGGCACGGGTAAATGGAATGTCCATAAACAGACCCGGACGGCCAGACAGATCCACCACGACACGGCTTAAAGATTCATCAAGCGGCGCATAGAAGTGTCCATAACGACGTAGGCCCTTTTTATCACCCAAAGCCTGAGCGAAGGCTTGACCTAAGGTAATACCACAGTCTTCTACGGTATGATGGTCATCAATTTCCAGATCTCCATCACAATGAATATCAATATCAAACAGACCATGTCGCTTGATTTGATCAATCATATGATCTAAAAATGGAATACCAGTGTTTAAAGTGCCTTGACCAGTACCATCGAGGTTCAAACGAACTCGAATTTTGGTTTCGTTGGTATTTCTTACCACTTCACTGATACGATCTGTCATAGACACGTTCCTCAAATACGTCAAAATGATTGATGTAGAAAATATTTTCGCCGTGACGACGTCACCGCATATTAGATTGCTCAGGAGGGTTTATCAATGCCTATTACCGTACATGCTTATACTTCTCTAGAAAACGACGAAGTGCGCAGCCAGCTTGAGCGACTGTATGACACTAGCCCTGAATTTAGTGATGGGGCAGATGCCATTGAACATCTAGAGCAAAACCTTGCACAGTATACCTTACTTTATACCGCAGAATTTAACACCAAAATCATCGGTGCCATCTGGTGCACAGGACAAGGCGAAAGCCGGACCCTGGAAAATATTGTGGTGCATCCGGCCAACCGTGGACGCGGGGTTGCAGAAAGGCTGGTGAGTGAGGCATGCCGCATGGAAGAGGAAAAAGGAGTAAAAGCATTCGTACCGGGATGCGGGGCCATTCACCGATGTCTGGCAAATCTTGAAAAAATTTAAATATAGATAAATTTCAAGCAGCCTTCGGGCTGCTTTTTTTGTAAATACCGGATTCAATTTATTTTATTAGTCAGGTATTTGCTGAAAATATGAAAATATTGCTGTATAAACATGCAAATCGATGGAAAAGTAAACATTTGATGATTTTTATACGTTATGTACTTGACGATTAAGAGCTGAAACTGTTTAATACGCGACATCGGCGTGATAGCTCAGTTGGTAGAGCAACGGATTGAAAATCCGTGTGTCCCCAGTTCGATCCTGGGTCTCGCCACCATATTCAAAACGATTTTAAAGTTTTCAATCCCTGATCCCATCAGGGATTTTTTTTAGGCCAAAATTCAGACACTCAATCTTTTTTTTCATAATTTCGATTGACTAATGTGTCTAGATACGGCTTAATACACCGCATCGGCGTGATAGCTCAGTTGGTAGAGCAACGGATTGAAAATCCGTGTGTCCCCAGTTCGATCCTGGGTCTCGCCACCATATTCGAAAAAACCTCAAACAATGTTTGAGGTTTTTTTTCGCCTGTGATTTTTGATTCAGCCTAAGAATTAACTTGTTTTGCCATTCATCTGAGCAAGAATGAGTTCTCTAAATAATCAAGGTAATCTAATAGATAATTAAATACAGACTTTAGCAACCGATAAAGGCACTCAGGTTGTGAAATTTGAAGTAGGGGGAAAGCCCATGAATAGTCTAAAAACATCTTTATTTGGGATTCTGTTAGGTACATTGAGCATAGCAGTACATGCAGAAGAACAGAAACCGGTACTTACCTTACCGACGATGACCATTATGGCTGAACCTGAAATGAGTAATGAGACTGGCTATGTCCCGTTTATTGAGAATGAAGCCAATCGTCTTGCCTTGCAGCATCAGGTAATCCGGGGAACTAAGGATGCAGAAAATTTTATGGTCAATCCAAATGTGCTGGCAAACCTCGATATTAAGCCGACCCAAGCTCCAGATTTGAGTTTACTGTCACCTGCACTGCAACAGTATGTGATGACCATTGCCCAGGGCTTACAATCTGGTGATCCAACCCAGGGGATATATACACTGCTGGAGAATGTCGGGATCGATCGTAGCAGCAGCTTGCAACCAGGACGCGGTCTTCAACTACAGATTAATCTGGACAAGGTGAATCTGGGCTTATTAGAAAACTACAACAATCCATCTCCTGTAGCGCAATTTCCAAGATCTCCTTAAAGGATGAGCCAGTAATGCAAATCAATCCCCATATTGGGGATTTTTGCTTTTTTAAATCTAACTTCTGAATAATTCATATTTTTTAGGAGCTTTGCTCCTGATTTGCTGGTTGGCTTTATGAGGGTGTAATGGATTCGATTGACCGTTTATCAAACTTAACAATAAGAAGCTGTATTACTTGTAAGATTTAATCTGACGCTTTCCCTTTTCCAACCGAGGGGTAATAAGATGAATCTCCTAAAATCCATTCAAAGCTTGGGCCTGATGCTGACCTGTACTGCTTTTACTCTCCCTGTACTGAGTCATGCAGCTCCTGCTCATTCTGAAGCAACCATACTTCCCACCTTAACTGTCATGGCAGAGCCTGAAATGCGGGCTGTAACTGAAATCACGCCTTATCAGGAAGGTGCCAGCCAGCGTAAGGCTTTGCAGATGCGCCTGATGAAAATTGAACGCGATATCCAGGCTTATAGTGTCGATGGTGATGTCGTTGCAAATATTGACATGGGGGCAGCAGCGCCTAATCCAGATCTGGACAGTCTGCCTACTGTGTTCCGGGAATATGTACTGGCAGTAGCGCAAGGCTTGCAGTCCTCAGATCCAAGAAACGGAATCTATGTGATTTTGCAACCTTTCGGTATTGACCGGAATGCAACCAATGTCCAGATCGTCCGGGAACAGTTTGATCCGAATCGGCTTGAGCTCAGTCTGCCTTTTGGTTCACGCTAGCACACAATCCGATGGGCCAGGCTGATCAGGTCAGTCAGTTTCGGTATAGCCAGATCACGTCATGAAGAAAGGGTGGGTTAAAAACTTATTTCCTTTCTTCAGGCTTTTTACTGGATTCATTTTTTCAGTATTGAGGAAGCACGTTCACAAATGTGAAAAGCTCTATGTCTTGAATTATGCTGGAAAAATAAGCATAGTGTAAAAAATCAACAAGATCTGGATGACAGACCTGGAGCGTGTAGATGCCCCGTGTTTTTATGATTATCGCTGGAGTGGTACTGGCAATTTTGATCTGGTTATTTTATCAAAATTCTGTAGAGCAGAAACAGCAGGCCGATTTGCAAGAATATGAAACGGTACTGGAAGAAAAAACTGGATCTATTTTGCAACAGGCACAGGATTGGTCTAAACCGATTCAGATTGATCTGGAAGATGATCGTCTGGATGGGGATTATGCCGTGATGGCCCAATTTATTCTGGGTCAGATGCGTGATCGTGCCGAGGCTCGCAATCAGTATTTACGTGACCTCAAAGCAGCGGACTGGGATCGTTTTCTGGACATTGACCGTTTAGCCAAAGATCAAGCCCAAGACTATAAAGAAACCGAAGCCATGCTGAAGCGTGTGCATGAAATTGTCGATGGTTATGAACAGACAATTCAACAGCGGGCAACCCAGCAGTTAGAGCAGGTGAAACAGCTGGACATTAAAAACCGCTATCGTCAGCAGCTGGCAGATAATCTGAAAGCCAATCAGCAGCAGGATAATGCCCATGCAATTTTTGAAATTGAAAAACAGAGTCTGGCCAAAGCAGACCAGCTATTTCTGGTGCTGAAAAACAATAAATGGGAAAAGAAAAACCAGACCTTTATGTTCTATGAAGATGCACCCTTAAAGCAATTCAATAAGCTGTATCAGGAAATAGTGCAGCTCAATCAGCAAATGACTCAAGTGGATCAGCAGGCACTTAAAGAGGCAGAGAACAAACTCTAAGTATAAGGATCTTATGATTTCTTATCTCTAAATGACATGATGTTTTTCTGTCAGAATTAGTCTTGTTGCATTGCTTACATCAAAGATGTGCCAGTTCTCATTGGTAAGAGAACCAGCTATGCTTAAGAAAAATGAATATCCAGAAGCATGTTTGCAGACGGAAAGCGAGAAGAGGGAGCACAATCTTTTATGCAACAATTGAAATGTTATAAAGAATTTCCGGTCTGGATGCAGCAAGCTATCCCACAAGGGTTCAAGCAGCCACACAATACCAAAGCGGGCACTTGGGCAAAGCTGACTGTGCTCAAAGGTGAGCTGCATTTTGCCATGCTGGATCCGTCAGGTCATATACAGTCTCAACATGTATTTACGCCAGAGCAGCAACCACCGTTCATTGAGCCACAGGCATGGCATAAGATTATTTCTGCCAGTGAAGATGCAGAATGTCAGCTGCGTTTTTACTGCAAACCTGAGGATTACTTTAACAAGAAATATCAGCTAAGCCCGACCCATTCGGAAATTCTGGCAGCTATGCCGTATTTAAAGGGTGGTCGTGTGCTGGATGTCGGTTGTGGTTCAGGCCGCAATTCGTTGTATTTGAGTCAGAACAGTTTTGAAGTCGACGCCTGGGATGTGAATGAAAATAGTCTACAGACCTTAAGACAGATCATTCAGAATGAAGAAATCGGGAATATTCAGGTTCAGCAACGGGATTTAAATCTTGACCCCAGTATTCAGGGTCAATATGACTTCATTTGCTGTACAGTGGTGATGATGTTCCTGCAGGCCGATACCATTCCACCACTTATTGCACAGATGCAGCAGGCGACAGTGCCGGGCGGTTATAACCTGATTGTCTGTGCGATGGATACCGATGATATTCCGGTACAGCCAGACTTTCCGTTTAGTTTTAAGCCGGGACAGCTTAGTGCCTATTATGAAGGCTGGAATCTGGTGAAATATAATGAAAATGTCGGTGAATTACACCGAGTAGATGAGCAGGGCAACCGGATCAAGCAGCATTTTGCGACTATGCTAGCCCGAAAGGTCTAATAAGAGATTTATAGGTCTTTATATTTTTGACTTTAAATCTGAAAGAGCCAAAAAACAAAAAAAAGATGTCACTCGGACATCTTTTTTTATGGATTTAAAATATCTTAAGCAGATTTTTTAAACCAAGAGAACCACCCTTTTTTCTCGGCTTTTACAGCTGCTTCGGCAGGTGCTGCTTTTACTTCTTCAGCTTTTGCTACAGTTGCTTCTTTTACTTCAGCAGTTTTTACAGCTGCATCAGTTTTCACGGCTTCTACTTTAGAATCCGCTACTTTTTTCATATCTGCAGGTGCAGCTTTTGCAGCTTCTACTTTTTGAGCCGCTTCAGTTTTTGCTGCTTCTTTAGTTTGAGCAGCTTGTTGTTGAGTTGCTTCTACTTTAGCGACAGCCGCTTGTTTCTCAGCAGTAGCTTTGGCAGCAGAGTCTTGTGCTTTAACAGTCGCAGTCGCTACTTTTGCTTGTGCAGGCGCAGTTGCTTGTTGAGCAGTTTGAGCGGCAACAGTTTTTGCTTGTTCTTTCATTGCAGCAACAGGAGAAACTGTTGCAGAAGCCATAGCAGAAGCTGAAGTTGCAACGATTGCAGTTGCTAGAAGTGTTTTAAGCATTTTCATGCATAACCCCATAAATAAAGGAGAGAAATGTGGGGTTATGATACGCCTGTCAAATATAAGTGGCTGATGGATAAGTTTTTATTGGTTGAATATTCAACTAAATTTACAAAGGGATAACATTCTTTTAAATAAAAAACCCTGTTATTAAACAGGGTTTTTTATTTATTTCTATTTTAAAGACCCAAAGGTTTTAGCATATTTGGTGTCGTTACGCTAACTGGGCCGGTCTGATAAAGTTTTCCATCGAATTTTTGATGCTTAGACCATAAAATTTGTTTCTTATCCAAATCAACATAAGAAAGTACATAGTATTGGCCTTCTGTAGGTACTGGATCATCTGCTACAACTACACCCATTGTTAAAACTGCGAAAGCAGCTGTGCCGGCAATATTACCAATCCGTTTTCCTAAAGAAGGCTGTTGTCCTAAGACCTGGATGACCAGAACCTTAGATGTGCCTAACACAGGCTTGAGATGGTCAGTTAGGCGATCTGTAATATCAATATCTACAGGTTGATAGTTATTGCTTAACGCATAACGCCCATGGCTGGCTTTAAAACTCTTTTGAAGCAGCAGTTGGATACTTGCACCATCCAGATCAGTAATTGCAGGTTGGTTGGCTGCCAAAACAGGATAAGTGCCTAAATATTCAGGTTGCGACTCTAAAGTATTACGTTTTTTATAAGTCTGAATGGTACGCTTTTCAAAGAAACCGCAATGTGTTGGCTGGAAGGTTTTGGTCACTTGAACCGCATTCTGGTTTAACTGTTTTACCAATGATTGAGATATTGCTTCGGCAGTACGATTAGATTGATCCAGTAAAATATGACTGTCACCAAGTTCTTTACGTAGTAGGCAGGCATCTGTCAAGATAGCCACAGGTTGGGTTTTAAATTCTTTTTGAATTCTTGCAAAGTAATCAGATTGTGGTGCTTTTGGTGTGCTGGCACATCCTACCAAGCTTAGACTCAGAACTGTAAATGCTAAATATTTTTTCATAATTATTTTAAATTTATATTTAATATTCAACTTTATCATAAATAAGGCTATGTGTATTTTACAAAACTTTGAATGAATAGTTCGCAATAAAGAAACCCCGCACTAAGCGGGGGGTCTTATAATCTCGTTGTTTAAGAATTAAACACGTTCGATAATCGTTGCAATACCTTGCCCCAAACCAATACACATCGTCGCCAGACCGATTTGAGTATCTTGCTGTTCCATGATGTTTAGGAGAGAAGTGGTAATACGCGCGCCAGAACAGCCCAACGGGTGACCTAATGCAATCGCACCACCATTCAGGTTTACGATATTCTGTTTCTCGTACAGCCCTAAGCCTTTAAGAACAGACAGACCTTGCGCAGCAAAGGCTTCGTTTAACTCAACAGTTTGAATATCTTCAATCGTCAGACCAGCACGCTTCAATGCTTTTTGTGTTGCCGGAACAGGGCCATAACCCATGATCGCAGCGTCACAACCTGCAACCGCCATAGAGCGAATCACAGCACGTGGTTTCAAACCAAGCGCTTGAGCACGTTCAGCAGACATTAACAGCATTGCAGATGCACCGTCAGACAATGCTGAAGATGTTGCAGCAGTCACTGTCCCGCCTTTAGGGTCAAATACTGGACGTAAAGCACGGAAAGTTTCGATGTTGGCATCCGGACGGATCACTTCATCGATATCGCACAGAACTTTATAACCGTCAGCATTATGACCTTCAATACCTACGATCTCGTTCTGGAACAGACCATTTTCAGTTGCAGCCCAGGCACGACGGTGAGATTCCACACCAAACGCATCCTGTTCTTCACGAGTAATGCTGTTCATGCGACCTAGCATTTCAGCAGTCAGGCCCATCATATTTGATGCTTTTGCGTAGTGCTTAGATGCAGCAGGGTTCAGGTCGATGCCGTGCATCATACCTACGTGGCCCATATGCTCTACACCACCGATGATGAAGATATCACCCTGGTTAGTCGCAATCTGTGCAGCCGCAGTGTGGATTGCCTGCATAGAAGAACCACACAGACGGTTAACCGTTTGACCTGCAACAGTCTTAGGCAGGTCAGCTAACAATGCGATGTTACGCGCAATGTTCATACCTTGTTCCAGAGTCTGGTTCACACAGCCCCAGATCACATCTTCGACTTCATTCGGGTCGAATTCGTTACGAATCATCAACGCACGGATAAGTTCAGCTGACATGCTGTCGGCACGTACATTGCGGAACATACCGTTTTTCGATTTGCCCATGGCAGTACGTACGCCATCAACAATCACAACGTCACGTGGATTTAAAGTAGCCATTCACGTCACTCCTTAACCGTAGAATTTTTTGTTGTTAGCAGCCATGTCGCGCAATGATTGCGGCGCTTCATAAGCCTTACCTAAGTGCGCGTATTTGTCGCAAAGTGCAACATACTCAGCTACACCAGTTTGGTCGATATAACGGCATGGACCACCACGGAATGGAGGGAAGCCTACACCCATGATCATCGCCATATCTGCTTCAGCCGGAGTTGCAACAATGTTGTCTTCCAGGCAACGAACAGTTTCGTTACAGAAAGCCAGCATCATACGGTCAATGATCTCTTGAGGATCAAATTCACGTTTTTCAGCAGTTGCAACAGATGCCACAAGTTCGTATGCGGTTGGATCAACCACTTTGGCTTTTTTGCCTTTACGGTCAAGTTCGTATTTGTAGAAACCAACGTCATTCTTTTGACCCAGACGGTTGTTTTCGTACATCACCTGGATCGAACCTTTGAAATCAGGTTTCATACGATCCGGGAAGCCTTCAGCCATCACTTCTGCACCGTGAACGCCAGTATCGATACCAACCACGTCCATCAGGTAAGCAGGACCCATAGGCCAGCCGAATTTTTCCATCACTTTATCGATTTGCTGGAAGTCAGCACCATCTTTCAGTAACAGGTCAAATGCACCGAAGTAAGGGAACAGTACGCGGTTTACCAGGAAGCCCGGGCAGTCATTCACTACGATTGGTGTTTTACCCATTTTCTGAGCAAGAACAACAGTCGTTGCAATCGCTTCAGCAGAAGTCTTCTCACCACGAATCACTTCTACCAGTGGCATCATGTGTACCGGGTTAAAGAAGTGCATACCGACGAAGTTTTCAGGACGTTCCAGATTTTCAGCCAGACGCGTGATTGAAATCGTAGACGTGTTCGACGCAATAATCGTGTTTTCACGTACTTTAGATTCAGTTTCTTTCAGTACGATGCCTTTCACTTTCGGGTTTTCAGTTACTGCTTCGATCACGATGTCGACTTCTTTAAACTCGTCATAGCTTAAAGTAGGACGGATGCGAGCAAGGGTTTCACCCATTTGCGCCGGCTTCATCTTCTTGCGTTCAACCTGCTTGGTCAGCAGTTTGTTTGCTTCAGACATACCCAGTGCAAGTTGCTGGTTACCGATGTCTTTCATGATGATTGGAGTGCCTTTGCTTGCCGCCTGGTAAGCAATACCACCACCCATGATCCCTGCGCCTAGAACGGCAGCCTGGTTCACTGGATGTGCACCTTGTTCATATTTCTTAGAAGTTTTCTTCACAACCTGGTCGTTCAGGAACAGACCGATTAACGCACCTGCTTGTGGAGTTACCGCAGCTTTCGCAAAGCCTTGAGCTTCAACTTTTAACGCTTCATCGCGGTGTAAGCTTGCACCTGCCTGAAGAGAATCAAGCAATAGTTTTGGCGCTGGGTATTGAGCAGGGTTTGCTTTTGCAAGAACCGCACCTTTCGCCGTATTGAACGCCATCATTTGCTCAAGCATGTTCAGCTTGATTGGATCCAGTTTTTCCTGGCGTTTTGTTTGCCAGTCTAAACGACCGTGAATTGCCTGTTTCAACAGGTCAATCGCAGCATCTTTCAGTTTGTCTGCAGCCACAACCGCATCAACAGCACCATCTTTCAGTGCAGCAGCCGGTTTTTTCGGAGTAGCCATGGCCATCCATTCAACTGCATTGTCGATACCGATCAGACGGCTTAAACGAACCGTACCACCGAAACCAGGGAAGATACCAAGTTTGATTTCAGGCAGGCCGACTTGCGCCTGTTCTGACATCACACGGTAGTCACAGACTAAGCACATCTCGAAACCGCCACCTAGTGCCATACCGTTAATCGCGGCAACTTTAGGAATGTCCAGGTCTTCGAAGCTGTTAAAAATTTCATGAACTGGTAGTGCCCAGTCAACAATTGCCTGTTCGCCTTGAGCAAAGTTATCGCCGAATTCAGTAATGTCAGCACCTACAATAAATGTAGACTTGCCTGAAGTCACGATTAAACCCTGAATGTCAGCAGCGGAAACTGCGTCGATCGCAGCCTTGAAATCTTCA
This sequence comes from Acinetobacter sp. YH12137, assembly GCF_013418535.1. NCBI lineage: Bacteria > Pseudomonadati > Pseudomonadota > Gammaproteobacteria > Moraxellales > Moraxellaceae > Acinetobacter > Acinetobacter sp. YH12137. The sequence continues at coordinate 24,153 of NZ_VPBW01000016.1, forward strand.
ATCGTTGCACGGTTGAATTTGTTAACCGACTCACCTTGTAAGTCAAAGCGGAATTCTGCAATTCCGTCCTCAAGCATTTGGACGGTAATGGCATTGCCAGCGTGGATCATGCCCTGATCTCCTTTATTTTGGAGGACTTCTAAGTTGATGTTGTGAAGCAAGCGCGCATTTCCCGCGCACTTTTTTACTTCGCTAATCTTACGATAACTATATCCAAAAAGAACAACACAAGTTGTATCAAGCCGTGACGCAAGGGTCATCAATTTTCATCGCTCAATCAAGGCGTTGTCATGTCCGGAATACAGTGAACCGTTATCGCAGTGTAATGAAGTTATTGTTTCAATTTCACTTTTTTATTGCTGTCGCGCTGTTTTTATAACGTAAATTGACCAGATAGGGAATGTTTGCTGTGTGGTGTTTTGGTCAAAATAGTCAATTGAGATTCAAATTATTCGATACGGATGTAAGAAAATGTATGCAACGCTGTGTTCTACAAGCGGGTAGGGAGAGCAAAAGCAGCTTTGTTATAATGCGGCCCAGATGTGACTTTTTTATTTTTCCCCGTTCTTTTTTAGGGCTAGGATTTTTTGGGTATTGATATGCTTAAGTGGATTATTTTGGCCATCTTTGTCATCTCAGCGTTATATATTCAGCGACGTGGCACAGTTCGGCATTCTTTTTATCGCCAGTTTTTTGACCATTCGACCCTGTTTGCACCGATCAATTTTCTGATGTACGCCTTTTCAAGCGTACCGAATCAGCCTTATATCGATACGCAGCATTTTAAAGACCTAAAAGTGCTGGATGAAAACTGGGAAATGATTCGTGACGAAGCACAGGCACTCTATCAAAAAGGCGGGATCAAGGCTTCGAGCAAATATGATGACCTGGGGTTTAACTCATTTTTTAAGACTGGCTGGAAACGCTTCTATTTAAAATGGTATGACTCGGCGCATCCCTCTGCAGCAGAACTCTGCCCAAAAACTACCGCCTTGCTCAAAACTTTGCCTACCATTAAAGCGGCCATGTTTACCGAGCTGGCACCCGATAGCCGTTTGGTCCGTCATCGTGACCCTTATGCCGGTTCATTGCGTTATCACTTGGGCTTAATGACCCCGAATGATGACCGCTGCTTTATCGATGTCGATGGTCAGCGTTATTCCTGGCGCGACGGCGAGAGCGTGGTATTTGATGAAACCTATATTCATTATGCCGAAAACAAGACTGACCAGAACCGGATCATTTTCTTTGCTGATGTCGAGCGACCTTTAAAAACCCGCTGGATGGAACGCTTCAATCACTGGTTTGGTAAAAAAGTGATGACAGCAGCCAGTTCACCGAATGAGGTTAGGGATCAGACTGGTGGCTTAAACAAAGTCTTTGGTTATGTCTATCAACTCCGGGTAAAAGCCAAAGCTTTAAAAGCACAGAACCGCCAGCTGTACTATTTCCTGAAATGGTTCCTGATGCTGGGTATTTTCTTCCTGATCTTTATTCGTCCTTATCTGTTTGCCTAAGCTGCAACATAAAAAATAAAGCGCCCACATGGGCGTTTTTTATTACTTGCAGAGATTCACCACATCATTCTGATTTTGTGTAAGATAAAACAAAATAGGGGGAAGATGATGCGTGTATTTCGTTCCAAAAAAGACTGGTGGCTGCTGGCATTTTTGATCTGTATGAGCGGTTTGTTATTGCAATTATTACTGACCATGCAGGCCAAAGGGACGATGGCTCAATATCCGGTGCATACCGCAGTCTATATACTTACAATCCTCTTGGTCTGGTGGCCGGTTTGGAGTACCCGTTATATCGTGCAGGATGGGCAGTTGATTATCAAAAGCTTGTGGCTGACCTGGCAAATTCCGCTTGGTTCGATTCAGAATATCCAGCCTACAGATCACTCAGAAATTGCACCTGCTTTGTCTTTCAAGCGTTTAAAAGTTAGCTATATGCTGGCAGATCAACAAAAGTATGTCCTGATTTCACCTAAAGACCCGGATGCATTGATTCAGGCGATTCAAGCACATCAAACAGTTTAATTGGAATCGGAGGCTTGAGGCTGAACTAGCAATTGACCATTAATGCAGTCCAGATGGAGTTGTAGCTGTTCTGGATGGTTTAAAAAATAAATCGCTAAGACTGGTTCCAGTTCAGTCCGTATTTTCCGGCCCAGATGACGGGCGCCATAACGGATGTCATGACCCTGATAAAAATGGGCCTTGGCTGCATCAGTGAGGTGAATCTGTCGTTTCTGATGTTGCAGACGTTGATTTAATTTATCCAGCTCAATCTCAACCAGTCGTGGCAGGGCATCATTTTGGACAGCCTGATAGTGCAAGGTACGGTCAATCCGGTTTAAAAATTCAGGATCGAACTTGCGCTGCATGACTTTTTCAATAATCTGCTGGGTCGGTACTTTTTTCAGACATAGTTGCTGCATTTTTTGCGGCAGATAGCTGAGCTTTTCCAGATATTGTTGCGCGGCTTGTGCACCGACATTACTGGTCATAAAAATCATGCAATTACGAAAATCGATGGTTTTGGTACCAGCAGTCAACGTCAGTCGACCGGTATCCAGGACATTCATCAGGCCACGAATGACTTCAGTACTGGCTTTTTCCAGTTCATCGAACAGCATGATGCCGGGACGGGTATGGCTTCCGGCAATAGCGGTTTCATCAAACAGGCTATGGCCTTCTTTAGAGCCCACATAACCCGGAGGCGCGCCAGTCAGGGCAGCTGCATAATGTTCCTGCGCCAAAGTATTCATATCAATCCGGCAGAAAGCATCAGGACGGCCATAAATTGCTTCGGCAATCAGACGCACGGTCTCGGTTTTGCCGACACCGGTCGGGCCAAGCATTAAGGTAACCGAAAGCGGACGTTCAGGACTGGAAAAGTCAGCCTTGACCACATGCAGCATTTTTTCAATTTCATTTAAGGCCGCATCCTGACCGATGATCCGTTCCCGTAGCAACTGCATCACAGCCTGAGGTTCAAAATGAAAACGCGGTTTCCCAATTAAACGGTCACGCTCAGACTGGCTATGGCTAGAGGTGGCAGGTTGCACAACATGAATACCGGATTGGGAACTTGTCATCTTGGATCATCTCGAGATTGAACCTGTCGAGCATAGCAAAGTTAGTTCAGGCGACTTATAGCTTTTAGCAATCAGACCATATTGGGTTGCTTATAAATACGGCGGTCTGGGCATAACCTGTTTCACTTTCGATGACAGTTCGGGTGAATTTTGTGTCATCGCTTGAAAATGACACATTAAACATCACATATATCTGCATATTGCAGGTAAAAAATAGGTTTTAGGTGAACGAGAACGCACGCCCTCATATTGAAAAAATCTTGGCCAATATGACCACCTTACCCGGGGTCTACCGGATGTATGGCAAAGATGGCGAACTCTTATATGTGGGAAAAGCCAAAAATCTGAAAAATCGGGTGTCCAGTTATTTTGTCAAAACCCTTGATCATCCCAAGACTCAAGCTTTGGTGGCACGGATTTACGACATTCAAACCTTGGTGGTGCGTTCAGAAACTGAAGCTTTATTGCTAGAGCAAAACCTGATCAAGCTGCATCGTCCACCGTATAACATCATGCTGCGTGATGACAAATCCTATGTCTATATTTTTGTCTCTGCAGACAAGCCCTATCCGCGGATTGCCAGCGGTCGTGGCAAGGGCAAACATCAGGTCGGCAAGTTCTTTGGACCTTATCCGAGTGCTTACAATGCCCGCGATACTTTGGTTATTCTGCAAAAATTATTCAATGTACGTTCTTGTGAGAATGGTTTCTTTGCCAATCGTACTCGACCTTGTTTGCAATATCAGATCAAGCGCTGTTCCGGCCCTTGTGTGGGTCTGATTTCACCTGAGGATTATCAGGAAGATGTCAATAATTCGATTCGCTTCCTGCAAGGCGATACCAAAGAGTTGAATCAGGAACTGATTGCCAAGATGGAAGCAGCCGCAGAAAATCTGGAATTTGAAAAGGCGGTATTTTATCGTGACCGGATGGCATTACTGCGTGATGTACAGGCCCAGCAGGCGATTTATAAAGTCAAAGGTGAGGCAGATATTCTGGCGATTGCCTACCAGGCAGGCGTAACTTGTGTGCAGATCATGCATGTGCGTAATGGCAAGATGCTCGGCGGTAAAGGCTATTTTCCGGATATGCTGAGTGACGATCTGGGACAAATGCTCTCGGATTTTATTGCCAACTTCTACTTCCAGGTTGCCGATGAAATTCCTTCTGAACTGATCGTAAATATTGAAATGCCAGATCGGAAGGAGCTGGAAGCCGCACTTTCTCAACATTTTGACAAGAAAATTCAGATCAAATCCAAAGTTCGGGAAACCCGTGCCGAATGGCTGGAACTTGCACAGATGAATGTACAGCATGCCATTCAGGGCAAGCTGGCCAATCACTTTGAACTGAATGAACGTTTCCATCAGTTAGAAGAAGTTGTGGGACGACCGGTAGATCGGATTGAGTGTTTCGATATCTCACATACCATGGGTGAAGATACGGTTGCTTCTTGCGTAGTCTTTGATAGTGGAGGTGCGCGCAAACGTGATTATCGCCAGTTTTCTATCAATGATATTCAGGCGGGTGATGACTATGCCGCGATGCGTCAGGCCTTAACCCGTCGTTATAAAAAAGCCATGCTGCCAGATCTGCTGCTGATTGACGGTGGTAAAGGGCAATTGCATATGGCGATGGAAGTCATGCAGGAACTTGGACTGGATGCCTTTATGGTCGGTGTGTCTAAAGGCGAAGGACGTAAGCCGGGTCTGGAAACCCTGCATTTTACCGATGGCGGTAAGATCCAGCTTCCAGAAGATCATAAGGCCCTGCATCTGATCCAGCAGGTACGTGACGAAGCCCACCGTTTTGCCATTACCCGACATCGGGCCAAACGCGATAAAAAACGGGGTTCATCGGTACTGGAGGTAATTCCGGGACTGGGGCCGAAGCGCCGTCGTGATTTATTAACCCATTTTGGCGGGATTCAGGGTGTGCTTAAAGCTTCAGAAAAAGACCTGCAACTGGTACCAGGTCTGGGTTCCGTGATGGCCCGGATGATTTATAAAGTTCTGCATGAGTAATTGTTTTACATCAATTACAAGTGCAAAAATGCACATTGACCTTCGAGTCAAAGGTCATTTCTATTCATAGATTTTTCCAGCAATATATCGGTTCATCAGACAAAGTTGAAGGATCGATATGTCTTTGCAAACACTGTACGCACAAATTGCGCAGCAAGAATGGATTGAAATGCCGCCAGGCTGGGGACAAGGAAGAACCATCTACGGTGGACTTGCAGCTGCAGTCATGATGCAAAAAGCCGTGGTAATAATCAATGATCCTACTAAACGTCTGCTGAGTACCAGTGTGACTTTTGTTGGCCCGGTACAGGAAGGCAAAGCACGCCTAACTGCGGAAATTCTGCGTGAAGGCAAATCGGTCACTACCATCGAAGTGCGTCTATGGCAGGATGAGGCTGTTCAGAGCATTCTGATTGCCAGTTTCGGCGTAGCGCGCGATTCTAGCATTCAGGTACATCAGGAAATCCAGGCTCCGGATTATGCTCCTCCTGAAACCCTGTTCCAGATTCCTGCACAGTTCAAGCTTCCAAAGTGTTTTGATCATTTTGAACTCAGATGGGCGGATTTGAATCTGCCGTGCAGTTCAAGTGTACGTCCTGATTTTGAAGGCTGGTGCCGCTTCCATCCAGATCAACATTCTGACCGTGAATTTCAGTTAGCTGACCTGATGGCCATTTTTGACATCTGGCCACCTGGGGTGTTACCGATGTTTCAAACACTGGCCCCAGCGAGCAGCCTGACCTGGACTGTAACCTATGTGCATCCAGTGCAGCATCAGCTACATGATTGGTTTAAATATAAAGTGATTACCGACCATGCGGCTGACGGTTATTCAACAGAACATGCCTATCTGTGGGATGCAGAAAATCGGCTGATTGCGATGGCCAGACAGACAGTGACGGTGTTTGCCTAGTGACACTTCAAGTCAATTCGTATAAAGTGAAGCGTATTAATGATGGATTAAACCTCGAAAAAAGTGTGCATTTTCATCGTACATGAGGGGAACAATTGGCGGTGTCTATGACTACAGGTCGTATCCTGAATATTCCAAATATCTTGACCTTGGCTCGTATTATCCTGATTCCGGTTTTTTTATTGGTCGCATATTGGCCACCGGCAATGGGATTCAATGAAACCAGTCCTGATGTGACGCGGCATATTATCTTAACGACAATTTTTGTAGTGGCTGCAGTCACTGACTGGTTTGATGGTTATCTGGCGCGTACTCTGAATCAGACGTCTGCTTTTGGTCGTTTTTTGGATCCAGTTGCAGACAAGTTGATGGTCGCTGCTGCGCTTATTGTCTTAGTGCAATGGCAACCTTCGATCTCGATGGCTTTTGCAGCGATTGTGATTATTTCGCGGGAAATTACAGTTTCAGCTTTACGTGAATGGATGGCTGAACTCGGTGCGCGTACCAGTGTAGCAGTGTCTACAGTGGGTAAATACAAAACTGCGTTTCAGATGATCGCAATTACGGTTTTCTTGCTGAACTGGCCACCGCTAGAAATGCTGGCTTATGCTTTGCTATATACAGCCGTGGTGCTGACCTTATGGTCAATGTTTATTTACCTAAAAGCAGCCTGGCCATATCTGAAACAGCCTTAATCAATAAAAGCTCCTTGAAGGAGCTTTTTTTTATAGCTGAAATATAGAATATAAAAATAGCAGGCAAAAAAATACCCAGCCTTTGGGGGAAGAACTGGGATGAAATCGGGGGTATTTCTCAGTTATTATTATAGTTATTCAAAGATATCTCATCTTCTTGCTGGTCATTATAGGGAGCACCTTCCACAAAATCATGTGGTTTCTTGTAGCTGAATGTTGTGTTTTGTGAGAGCAATGTATACAGAATTTACAATTGATTATTTTGATACAAATCTGATTGCTTTTCAGTAAGATAATGGCTGCTTAAATTTAAAAAACACGGTAGGAAAATGACAGGTTTTGAGCCTGTTTTTAGCTCAATAATTTTCGATTTCATGAAAGTTAAAATAGTTTTTAGAGTGCTTTTAAGAGAAATAGAGTATCTATAGAAAAAGAATATCCGAGGAGTCTCTTGTCAGGTATTTAACTCATGATCTGATGAAGAAGTAATTTTCAAATTAAAAAGGGAATTCTTTTTATAGGTTACTTTTTTATAGCATTCGAAGTGATACCTTTCGCTTAATTTACGTAAGAGAAAAGCTTGAGCTTAGATAAAAAAATTTCCATGTAAGGAGTTTTTTTATTCTATGAACTTATAGCTGCTTGTCTTGTGTAAAAAACAAAAAGAGTAGGGCTTTAAACTAAAAGGGGAATCTTTCATAGATTTCCTTTTTGACAAGTAAAATTATGCGCTTGTCTTGCTTAGTTAAAACGCAGTTTAGCTCTTGCAGTATTCATAAAAAAAAGAGCCTTGTCAGGCTCTTTTTTGACATTTGAAACTACGCGCTTCGCTTGTCTTGAGTAATTTTTAGAGCAGTACATAAAAAAAGAATCTCCCATAACGGAGATTCTTTTTAAAGCCTACGCGCAGCATAGCTGCTTGTCTTGCGGCGTGGCGGAGCAGTGCTTTTGATATAAGAAAAGCCCCGTTTATGGAGCTTTTCAAATGTTGACCTACGCGCACCTTCGGTGCTTGTCTTGAAGAAAAATAAGGCAGCGCCTTATTTTTCTTCAGGCTTTAGACCTTCAGCTTTTTCCAATGATTCATCATTGTTAAAGAACTTCTCGCGTTGCTCTTCAAGGAACTTTTTCGCATCCGGTTCAAACACGTTTAAACGCTTTTCATTGATCAGCGTGGTCTGGTGTTTCAGCCATTCTTGCCAAGCCTGTTTAGATATCGTATCAAACAGTTCCTGACCCTTTGCACCCGGGAATGGTGCAAAGTCTAAACCTTCCATTTCTTGTTGATACTTACGGCAAAAAACTTGTCGAGACATATCAATACTCCAATTTAAAGCGAAAGCAATTAAGCGTAAAGTTTCTCTAGGCGAGCATGCGCACGTTCGATCGCAGCTTCAACCTGTGCAGGTGCAGTGCCACCGATGTGATTACGTGCATTCACAGATGCTTCTAAAGTCAGAGCTTTTTCAAATACATCTGCTTGAATCAGATCAGAGAACTGTTGCAGTTGCTCAAGTGTCAGTTCAGACAGGTCTTTACCTTCCTGCACGCCTAGAGCTACCGCTTTACCCACAATTTCATGAGCATCACGGAAAGCCACGCCATTTTTTACCAGATAATCTGCCAGGTCAGTAGCCGTTGAGAAGCCACGAAGCGCTGCTTCACGCATGATTTCAATATTTGGTACAAGCGCAGGAATCATGTCAGCAAATGCCATTAATGAACCACGAACCGTATCGATCGCATCAAATAATGGTTCTTTGTCTTCCTGGTTATCTTTGTTGTAAGCAAGCGGTTGACCTTTCATTAGGGTCAACAAGCTCATCAGATCACCATATACACGGCCGGTTTTACCACGGATCAGTTCAGGTACATCTGGGTTTTTCTTCTGTGGCATGATCGAAGAACCAGTACAGAAACGGTCTGGAATATTTACGAACTTGAACTGAGCCGATGTCCATAGGATCATTTCTTCAGACATACGTGACAGGTGCATCATAATTAAAGATGCCGCAGCATTGAATTCAATACCGAAATCACGGTCAGAAACAGCATCAAGTGAGTTTTCAGCAACAGCTTCAAAACCTAGAAGCTCAGCGGTATAAGCACGGTCAATCGGGTAAGTCGTACCTGCCAGAGCAGCAGAACCGAGTGGCATACGGTTAACACGTTTACGGCAATCAATCAGACGCTCAGAGTCACGTACCAGCATTTCAAACCAAGCCATTAAGTGATGACCAAAAGTCACTGGCTGTGCAGTTTGCAGATGGGTAAAACCTGGCATGATGGTATTGGTGTTTTTAGCTGCCAGACCCAGGATGCCTTTTTGCAATTTTTTCAGTAATTCCAGGATGGCATCAATTTCATCACGGACATACAGACGGATATCGGTTGCCACCTGGTCATTACGGCTACGGCCCGTATGCAATTTTTTACCGGTGATGCCGATACGCTGAGTCAGGCGCGACTCAATGTTCATATGCACATCTTCAAGGTCAATGCGCCATTCGAAGTTACCTGCTTCAATATCTGCTTTAATGGCAGTCAGACCTTCGATAATGTCATCACGTTCCTGTTCGGTCAGTACGCCAACTTTTGCCAGCATGGTTGCATGTGCAATCGAGCCTGCAATGTCTTGTTTATAAAAACGTTGGTCAAATTGAACAGATGCTGTAAATTCAGCAACAAAAGCATCAGTCGCTTCAGAGAAACGACCGCCCCACATACCCGAAGTCTGGGCTTGTGATGGATTTGAGGAATTAGAAGATGTGGTCATGTCGGCTCAATCAGATTAAAAGCAGTAGAACGAAAAAGAGTATAACAAATTCAAAGCCCGTTGCCGAAGTCCAAGTCGATCAATCTTTTACATCTCCGACCGGATCAGTGCAAAGCTCTTATTTTTTTAGCCAGATCGGCAAGCTGCACTATTTGCTGGAAATGTTTATTGGCGGCAATGTGCTGGCCATGGTCTTAGCCTTGGCAAAAGCACAGTCCTGGCAGGCACTCAATCTGGCAGATCTGCTTCAATATATGCTGTATATCAACTGGATACTGTTATGTTTTGCAGCGCTAGTCGAGCTTTTTCATCAGCACTTTCAACGTATGGGGATTAAGCTGGCATTAATCTGCGGATTTTTGCTATTACAGGCGATTGTTTTGGTAACTACGACCAGTCTGAATGTGCTGACTTATTTTGGCAGCAATTTGAATTTTCAGGGACTGAGTCTGGCAGTCGCACTGGATCAGGTCGGCCTACATCTGAGTTTTGGTATCCTGTTAGGCATGTTCTGTTTTCGCTATCTGTATTTGCGTGAACAATGGGCGCAGCAGCAGCACAGTGAATTACATGCACGGATTCAGGCCATGCAGGCCAGGATTCATCCGCATTTTCTGTTTAATAGTCTCAATAGCGTGATTAGCCTGATCAGTATTGACCCGGACAAAGCCGAACAAATGTTGCTGAATTTGTCCCGTTTATTTCGGGCCAGTTTTCAGGAATTGAAACTGGTCAAGTTGCAGGAAGAAATTGAACTCTGCCAGCGCTATTTGGAGATTGAACAGATTCGTCTGGGAGAGCGTTTACAGGTCGAATGGAAATTAGAAAACAAAGACTTATACTCACAAGTCCAAATTCCATTATTGACTTTACAACCCCTAGTGGAAAATAGTATTTTCCATGGAGTTGAAAAAATTTTGACAAAGAGTACCATAAGCATATTGATTGAAATCTTGCAAAATCAAATTAATATCATCATAACAAACCCCTATACGCAGGATAATAAAACATTAAAAAAGGGACATGGTATTGCAATTGAAAATGTCAGACAGCGTCTGGAAGCTTATTACGGACCTACGATGACGTTTCAGACTTTCGCCGGTGGAGGGGTGTTTACCACGGTTGTGCAATATCGCTATAAATAAAAAGAAATCAAGGAAATCACAGTTAACTTATAATCAAATGAATAATGTTGACTGGATTAAGGAGGAGAAATGGACGTCCTGATTTGTGACGATGAGCCTTTGGCTGTCGAGCGACTATCACGTTTAGTCTCTCAACTGGGGCATGATGTGGTTGCAACAGCTACGCATGGTCGTCAAGCAATTGATCTGGCTCACCAGCATGAACCTGATGTCATCTTATTAGATATTCAAATGCCTGAAATGGATGGTTTGACCTGTGCGCAGCATTTGCGTCAGCTCGACCCGATGCCGGCTATTGTCTTTTGTACGGCCTATGACCAACACGCGCTGGATGCATTCAAGTCTAATGCAGACGGCTACCTGCTTAAACCGGTGATGCAACAGGAATTGGCACAGGTTTTAGAGCATCTAATTAAACTTACCCAAGCTCAAATGAGCCAACTAAAACAAAAAGAAAATATGGAAGAAATCAATATCAGCCGCCATCAAATTGCGGCAAAGACCTATCGCGGGGTCGAATTGGTGCCAGTTGAAAATATCTATTATTTTCTGGCGGATCAAAAATATGTGACCGTACGCCATAAAAACGGCAGTGTCCTGATTGATGAAACCCTGAAGGAGTTGGAACAGGAGTTTGGACATCAGTTCATCAGGATTCACCGTAATGCACTGGTTTCGGTTCACTATCTGGAAGGCTTGGAAGTGGTGAGTTCCGGCCAGTATCAGGTGCGTTGTCGTGAACTGGAAGAGCGTCTGGCGGTCAGTCGGCGTCATTTGCCATTCTTGCGGGAACGGATTCAGAAACTCTAAACGGATCAATGAGTTCGTCTGGACCAGTATTGAAACTTGCATAAATTCGCTTGCATTTTCAAGTGAGCAGGTTAAGTTTAGACTATTGTTCTCATTGACTGTTTATTGAAATTTATGAAGACCCTAAAAATTGCTACTCGACAAAGTCCACTTGCGCTCTGGCAGGCGGAACATATCCGTGCACGCTTACAGGACCTGCATGCTGGACTTCAGGTCGAGTTAGTCACTTTTGTTACACAGGGCGATAAAATTCTTGATACGCCATTGGCTAAAATTGGCGGTAAGGGCTTATTCGTAAAAGAATTAGAAGCAGCCTTACTAGACGGTCGTGCCGATCTGGCAGTCCATTCAATGAAAGATGTCCCAATGGCCTTGCCTGAAGGCTTATCTTTGGCAGTCATCTGTGAACGTGAAGATCCACTGGATGCTTTCGTCTCAAATACTTATGCCAGTTTTGACGAATTACCTCAGGGTGCCAAAGTCGGAACTTCCAGCTTGCGCCGTAAAACCCAGATTTTAAAACAACGTCCGGACCTTGAGATTATCGATTTACGCGGTAATGTCGGTACACGCTTATCCAAGCTGGATGCAGGTCAGTATGATGCAATCATCCTGGCCAGTGCCGGTTTAAAACGCTTGGGTCTTGCAGATCGTATTCGTCATAGTATTGTGCCTGAAGTAAGTTTACCCGCGGTAGGGCAGGGTGCACTGGGCCTGGAATGCCGGAGTGGAGATCAAGCGGTATTAGATTTAATCCAGCCTCTATTACATGCAGAAACTGATGCCTGTGTCCGTGCCGAACGTGCCTTTAATGCCTATCTGGAAGGTGGCTGTCAGGTGCCAATCGCAGGCTATGCCACTTTAAATGAAGGTGTCATTTCGATTGAAGGCCGGGTCGGTAGCGTAGATGGCGTAACTTTGCTACGCGCACAGCAAAGTGGAACCATGGCAGATGCAGAGCAATTGGGCGTGCAGCTGGCCAAAGATCTGCTAGATCAGGGCGCAGGCGAGTTACTGAAAGCCCTTTATTCAAAATAATGTTGTTCATTAATACCCGTCCGAGTGATCGTGCTGCAAATTTAACGCAAGCCCTACAGACAGCGCAAATTCCGGTGATAGAGTTGCCCTTGCTAGAACTGGTACAGCAGCCTTATACGGATGAGCTGGCCAGTTTATTTAGACAACTACCCCAAGCAAAACTGATTGTCGTAGTGAGTCCGACCGCTGCCCAAATTGGCATGCAATATTTGCAGCAGGCAGGCCTATCATTGCATGATCTTGGAAGTGTCCAGTGGGTCGCTGTGGGTAAAGCTACCGAGCGGGCTTTAGCAAGCTACGGTATCCAGAGTTATGTGCCTGATGTGGAGACTTCGGAAGGGATGCTGCAATTGCCTGTGCTACAGCAATTAGCTACCGGATCAACTGTCGCCTTTTGGCGAGGTGAAGGTGGGCGTCAATTTATGATGCAGCATTTAAAGGATCAGCAAATTCATATATTGAATTTCATTTTATATGATCGTCAGTGTCCGCCAGTGACTTCCGAGATATTAGTTAAACATTTGACGAGCCTTGAAGCTAATCCCCGTTATGCAGTCTTGGTCAGCAGTGAAGCGAGCTGGCTTAACTGGCTAGCCTTGATGCAGCCGTATCCGCATCTCATTAATCGGGCATTGTATTTGGTTTTGGGGCCGCGTTTGGCTGCCATGCTTGGGGAATATCAACAGCAACATCAGGCTGGTTTTCAATTCGCTCAGTTAGAGGACTTAAGCGGATCGACGATTTTGCAGCAGCTACTGATGTACTAGGAAACGCATGAAAAAATTATTTATTGTTTTTTTCATCTTGAGCTTGGCGTGGATTGCCAAGCTGAGCTATGACCTGTTTGGCTTAAATTCAGCACAGACTGAATTGACCCAGAATTTTAAGCAGCTGCAACAGCAGAATGCCAATCTGAATGATCAGCTGGTGGCCTTAAAACGTCAGGTTGCTACGGGCCAAGCAGCAAACCCTGAAACACCGAACAAGGGGACAGTTCAGGATACTCCTAGGGCTAACTTGCAGGATGATCTACCTTTAGTCGAGCAATATCTGGATCTGGTTGAGTTTGCCTTGCAGCAGCAACAATATGCAATGGCGATGGAAAAGTTGAACCAATTATCCAATCAGCTTGCACATCTAGAACTGGCACCTGCTCTTCTGGGTAGCCTGAATCAGGCGATTGACAAGGATCGGGAAGTCCTTAAGCAGTTCATCAACAATCGTTTAGTACAACAGAATAAATTAAAAGAATTACTGCAACAGATTGATATTGAGATGGAAAAGGAAATCCAGATGCAGCATCAGAATCGCGCTACAGCCCAAAGCTCATTTTGGCAGCGCTGGATTCAGATTGAATCAGTCGAGAAACCGAGTGCAGTCTTAATGCAGCGTAATCTGGTCTTAAAAGAAGCTCAGCTGCGTTTACTGATTGCAGAAAATAGTGTGCAGCAAGGACAGCAGGTAGCTTTCCAGCAAGCCCTGAAAAGTGTGATCGAGGTATTGGCTCAACTTCCGGATGCGCAAAGCAAACAATGGATTCAACGACTGGAGCAAATTAAGGCAGCACCTCAAACGCCTACTCCTCAGCTCAATACACGTACCCTGATCGGTTAATTGCTTATGAAACAGATTTTACTTGCTTATTTACTGGTTGGTTTGCTGGGCTTAGCGATCTTGAGCGTACTGAGCTATGGTTATGGTGCGGGCTATGTCTATCTGTATTGGCGCGGACTACAAATCCAGACCACTTTCTGGTTCCTGGTGGGCTTGCTTATCGTAATCAGCTTTCTGATGCATATGCTGTGGTATGCGACCAAGCGTTATCTCAGCTTTAAACAGCGTAAACATGAAACGGTATTCAGCTTTGCCCGCTTGCATCCTTATGAGCAGTTAGCCGTAGTTTGGTTATTAAATGCTGCACAAGATCAACGGGATTTTATCCAGCAGTCTTTTAATCAGTCGGGATTGCTCAAGTATATTATTGATGCCCGATTATCCTGGGGACAGCAACAATATAGCGAAGCATTGAGTAGTTTAAATCAGTCTAATCCTATGGCATTTGAACTGGCAGAATTACAGCGGATTGAAATCTATTTATCGCAGCAGGATGGTCAGCAGGCATTAACGCATTTAGAATTTTTAAATCAACATGAGTTATCTCCCTGGTTAAGACGAGTCAAAACCGCTTATGAGCAGCGTTTAAATGCTTTATGGGGGCAATTTGCCTTACAGTTTCCCTGGTTATATTTACGTTCAACCAAATATGGGCATTTAGACCAAGAAGTAAAAAAAATATGGCTGCAGCAATTATTAATAGCTTATGATCAAGCTACTGAAGATGATTTGGAATATTTAAAACAACGTTATCTGGATTTAAAACAGGACATATTTAATCGTGACTATGAAGTCAAGCTATTATGGTTGAAACTATTATTTAGAATGCCGGAAATGAGCGTTGAGCATGAAAGCCTTGCTAAACACTTACTGGAACTCCAATTTAATCAGGATGTATTCTATTTATGGTTCCAGCAGCAGTTATTAAAGCAGTTTCCAGATTATGCAGATATTGAGCAGCAGATCTCAGTTTGGGATGCAAAATATACTGCACTGCCAATATTAAGTTTTGCCAAATGGCATATTCTACAGGCGACTGGCCGGGTAGAAGAAGCTCAGCAATTGCTGGATCTCTATCCAGATGACATCCGCATGAGCTATTTGAGAATTAAATCTGTATTGCAGGGAAGAGAGGATTTAATACAGCAGTTAAATGCCGTATTTGAATCGAATGTTAATTTTATTGAAATCAGAATTTGAGGAAATAATGTCAGAATTACAACAATATCCGGTGATTTATTCGCAAACTGTTGCATGGGGAGACATGGATGCGTTTGGGCATGTTAATAATGCCATGTATTACCGTTATATAGAAAGTGCCCGTTTGGCTTATTTGGGTAAATTAAATATTTTTGATGAAGATATTTTAACAGTAGTGGCTTCAAATCAATGCCGTTATTTAAAACCTGTGGTTTATCCAGATCAATTAAAAGTGGCGGCACGAATTGATGAAATTCGGAATAGTGCAGTCAGAATGCATTATTTATTATGGAGTGAACAGCAGCAAAGTATCGTGGCCACTTCAGAAGCAGTAATTGTATGTTTAAATAAAAATATGCAGAAAACTGAAATACCTGAACATATTCGAGAAAAAATAAAATCGCTAGAATTAACTGTACAACATGAAATTTAATATTAGAGTTTTTATCTCTAATTTAATGATTAATTTTGTAATGGCCCTTAAGTTTATTGTTATACATTTAAAATTTTATATTGAATATTACACTTAATATAAATATGATGGGTTCGTTATTTATTAAAAGAAATAATGCTATTTATTGGAGAACATGATGCCAGACATTACAAATTTATCAGTTGAAGAGTTAAAACGTTTACAAGCAGAAGCTGAGTCTTTAATTGCTTTGAAAAAAGATCAGGAAATTGAAGATGCTTATCATCAGGTATTGGATATTGCCGACAAAGTAGGCTTAACGATTGAACAGCTTCTTGAATTTGGTGCTTCTAAACGTAAAAAAACTGCACGTAAGTCTGTAGAGCCACGTTATCGCAGTAAAAGCAATCCGGAAGACACCTGGACTGGTCGCGGTAAACAGCCACGCTGGTTAGTTGCTGAATTAGAGAAAGGCGCAAAACTGGAAGATTTCGTGATCTAATCCTTCTGCCGCATTATTCATCATCAGGCTGTTATGCATACGGCCTGTGATTGATCAGCCAAGCACATCCTGCTTGGTTTTTTTATGCCTATGAATTGGCGTCAGAGAAAAAGTGTGCATAATGTGATTATAAAATGACAAAACTATAAATTTAGGGGTTTCGATTGGATAGGTTGGTCGTGGCGGGATGAGCAATAAGCCGAAAACATTAAAATGGTTGATATTTGCAATTCTAGCCTTTTTTGTCTTTGTAATTCTGCAAGTTCCTGCAGCTTGGTTAATTTCAAAATTTTATAAAAATAATCAGGTCTTACATAATGTAAGCGGGAATATCTGGCAGGGAAGTGCGGACTGGAAAAAAGGTAATCTTCGGGGAAGTCTGAACTGGCAGGTTCGTCCTTTGGACCTGTTGTTGCTGAGATTAGGGGCAAATATTGATCTGCATAGCGGTAATACCCAGTTTTCGGGTGTGATGGGCTATGGTCTGAATAAAACTTTAACCGTCAAAAATCTTGAGGGACAGCTTGCACCTGAAACTTTAAAGAAGATTGCTGACTGGCAATGGCCTACCAACCCGATTCAGTTTAAAGAACTCGATTTTAAATATAAAAAAGAGCAAGGCTTTAGTCATGTAGACGGTCAGATGCAATGGAGTGGTGGTGAACTGATTTACACGTTTGCCCAGCGTCAGGAGCGTATGAATGTACCGGTTCTAAGTGGTCAGTTATCTGATGAGAATGGACAGCTGCTGCTGGACGTACGTGATAATCGTGATCAACGTATGTTGAATATTAAACTGGATCCAAGCCTGATGCTGGATATTCAGCTGACACAGCGCTTTTTACTCAATGCTCCTTCTTATACCGGTAAAGCTGGACTGGATA
Source organism: Acinetobacter sp. YH12137 (assembly GCF_013418535.1). NCBI lineage: Bacteria > Pseudomonadati > Pseudomonadota > Gammaproteobacteria > Moraxellales > Moraxellaceae > Acinetobacter > Acinetobacter sp. YH12137. The sequence continues at coordinate 41,269 of NZ_VPBW01000016.1, forward strand.
CTTATGTGATTAGTACTCGTCAGCCTTTGATGGGGGGCTTCAACTGATGGCAAGCCCACTCGATTATTTTAAAAATATTGATCTGAAACAGACGGAGCGTGTTGCTCCAATTTTATTATTCCTGCTGATTCTGTATTTATGCTGGAAATTGGCCGCCTTATTCTGGCTTCTGGTGGCTCCGCCACAAGCGATGCAGATTGATCAGGTAGAACTGGGGTCACAACAGACTCAAGTGCCAAATATTAGTGCCTTTTCACTATTTCAGGAAACTACTTACGCAGCGAACACTGCTGAAACTGCCAATATTGTCTTGCAGGGGGTTGTGGTGGCGAGCCCAAGCTATAACTCTTCAGCAGTCTTGAAAATTAATGACCAGTCTGACCGTTATCGGGTCGGAGATGTATTGGGGAATAGCGGTTTTACGCTGGCTGAAGTGTATTGGGACCGGGTGATTTTGCGTAAATCAAGCGGTGCGACCCAAGAAATCCTGTTTAAAGGGTTGGAAAATGGTTTAAACCAGCCAATCGTGCCGGATACCTCAGCATCTTCAAATCCGATGCCTCCGATGCATACGGAAAGTGGTATGCCTGAGCAACCTTCACCGCAGAGTGAAATCAATCGGGCTATCCAGCAGATGCAGGAAAATAAGGACCAGTACTTACAGAATATGGGGGTAAGTGCAGCAGAGGGTGGTTATGAAGTCACTTCACGGACACCGGCTGCACTGCGTAATCGCTTGGGATTAAGAGCGGGAGACCGGATTTTGTCTTTGAATGGTCAGACCCTGTCACAGGGACAAACCGAAGCACAATTACTGGAACAGGCTCGACGTGAAGGTCAGGTCAAACTAGAAATAAAACGTGGTGATCAGGTGATGACCATACAACAGGATTTGAAGTGATGTGTCATCACGCATAGGGTTAGGAAACACAAAAGTTTATGGCTTTATTTAATAATAATCGATCAGCATGGGCATTCTGTGTGGCCGCACCATTGGTTGCTATGGTCAGTACGGCAAGTTATGCGCAAACCTGGAAAATCAATCTCCGGGATGCAGACTTAACCGCCTTCATTAATGAAGTGGCGGATATTACCGGTAAAAATTTTGCGGTAGATCCTCGGGTTCGAGGTAATGTCACGGTCATTTCCAACAAGCCACTGAATAAAAACGAAGTTTATGACCTGTTTTTAGGGGTCTTGAATGTCAATGGTGTAGTGGCCATTCCTTCAGGAAATACCATCAAGCTGGTTCCAGACAGCAATGTCAAAAGCTCCGGGATTCCCTATGATGCACGTCATCGTGCGACTGGTGACCAGATTGTCACTCGCGTGATCTGGCTGGAAAATACCAATCCGAATGACCTGATTCCAGCCCTGCGTCCGTTGATGCCACAGTTTGCCCATTTGGCTGCCGTTCCAGGTACCAATGCACTGATTGTGTCGGACCGGGCGACCAATATCTATCAGCTGGAAACCATCATCCGTAATCTGGATGGCACGGGCCAGAATGATATTGAAGCCATTAGCCTGCAATCCAGTCAGGCCGAAGAAATGATCGAGCTGATTGATTCAATGGCAGCGACAGGTGCAGCTAAAGATCTGCGTGGTTCACGGGTACGGGTCATGGCAGATGTGCGTACCAACCGTATTCTGATTAAAGGGGATCCAGCGACACGCAAGCGCATTCGTCAGATTATTGAAACACTGGATGTGCCTGCAGCAGACCGTCTGGGGGGCTTAAAAGTCTTCCGTTTGAAATATGCCAGTGCCAAGAATCTTTCGGAAATTTTGCAGGGGTTAGTGACAGGGCAGGCAGTCAATACTGGTTTGGATAATTCTTCTTCCAGCTCATCTTCTTATAATTCGACTAATAACCTGAATAACAATAATACCACTAGCTCAAATAGCTCAGGTGCATCCAATATTCAGCTCAATACTGGCATGAAAACCGAGCAAGGCGGGATCAGCAGCTTTAATGCCAATGGCGTCAGTATTATTGCGGATGCCACGCAGAATTCTCTGGTGGTTAAAGCAGACCCGCAACTGATGCGTGAAATTGAATCTGCGATTGATCAGTTGGATGTGCGCCGTCAACAGGTTCTGATTGAAGCTGCAATTATTGAAGTAGAAGGGACAGATGCGGACCAGCTGGGTGTGCAATGGGCTTTGGGGGATATCAGCAGCGGAATTGGCTTAATTAACTTCGATAAGTTTGGTACTAGTCTGAGAAATATTGCGGCGGGCTATCTCGCAGGTGGTGGCTTAGGTGCTGCAAGTACTGTGGGTGCGGGTAGTTCCATTGTGATTGGAGATTTTCAGGAAGGCAGTGATGGTTCACGTCGCCTGTATGGTGCGATGATTCAGGCCTTAAAAGAAACCACCAAGTCTAACCTATTATCTACGCCGTCGATTGTGACCATGGATAATGAAGAAGCCTATATTGTCGTGGGTGAGAATGTACCCTTTGTGACCGGTTCGGTTTCGACCAGTGGCTCAGGCGTGGCTAATCCTTATACCACCATTGAGCGTAAAGATGTTGGGGTGACCTTAAAAGTTGTACCGCACATTGGTGAAGATGGTACGGTACGTCTGGAAGTTGAACAGGAAGTCTCTGCGGTCAATCGAGATCGTGGACAAGCACAGGATTTGGTGACCAGCAAGCGTGCAATTAAAACTTCGATTCTGGCTGAACATGGGCAAACCATCGTACTCGGTGGCTTAATCTCGGATAATACTACGTATGGACGTCAGGCTGTTCCAGGTCTGGGAGCGATTCCGGGTATAGGGCGCTTATTCCGCGCTGAAGGTAAGTCTAATCAGAAACGTAACTTATTGATCTTTATCCATCCAACGATTGTGGGGGATAAAAATGAAGTACGTAAACTGGCCCAACAACGTTATGGTCAACTCTATAGCCTGCAATTGGCACTCGATTCAGACGGTAATTTTGCCAAGCTACCGGAAAGTGTTGAAGATGTGTATCAACAGCGTATTCCAGTTTCCAAGACACCACTGACGAATTCGTCCTACCAGAATGTTCCGAGTGCGCCAGCGTCAACGCCGTCAGCCGCAGCAGTGGCTACACCAGTGGCAATTGAGCCAGGGATTCAGCGACAAGTGGTACAGCAGCCAGTCCAGCAGGTTGAAAAAAGTAGAAATACCGTTACAACAACCACACTTAGACCAAAAAGCTAGACCATTCGCATTTGCATACAGCATGTTATGATAATGTCAAAGAGAATAGAGAAGTAGATTTCATGACTTGGAAAATACAGGCAATTACCGATGACTTGACCGGACAGGAAATAGCAATCGACCGTGACATGCTGGTAGGGCGTCATCAGGCGGCTGATATTGTGCTGCAGGCTGCGGAAATCTCGCGTAAGCATGCTGCTTTTCTGCTGAAAAACGATGCACTATGGGTACAGGATCTAGGCTCATCTAATGGCACTTTCGTGAATGACTTGCGTATTGAGCAGGAAACGCGATTAAAACAAGACGATGTAGTCCAGTTTGCCACCTTGAAATTTCTGGTTCTTGAACCTGTAGCGCCTGTTGAAGTGGCGCCAGAAGTTGAAGAAACAGCAGAGCAAGTGGTTGAAGAAATCGAAACGGTTGAGAAAACTCCTGCCCAGCAGATGAATGAGCAGGGCATTCCAGAATTGAAAGAGCGTGATGCTTCAGTCAACTTGACCCGTGATGGTATGCCGACCAATGTCGGTATTCCAAAACCTGCGCCTATTGCTGAAGGGGTAGACCTGAGCTCGGTTAAGCCAGAACCCGCACCGATTCCGGTGGAACAGCCTGTTTCTCGTGTAGAGCAGGAAAAAGAAGCACAGAAAAATGCATCTATTGGACTGATTTCACTAATCGTTCTGATTATTTTGGCGATTATCGCCTGGGTGTTGTTTAAATAAGCCCATGATTGGTTACAATCGAGGCATGCATCACGCATGCCTTTTTTATGGCTGCAAATAAAGAAAATGAGGGGCAGGATGTCAATTGCACAATTGGAACAACGTAAGCTGATTTTATTCGATCTGGATGGTACCTTGGTGGATTCAGCCCATGATCTGTATCGAGCCATGAATATGAGCCTGAATGTCTTGCAGCTACCCCTGGTGACTGAGGAGCAGGTACGGGTGTGGATCGGTAAAGGAACGTCCAAGTTCTGTGAAAGCGTACTCCAGCATTTGGTGGGAGAAGTATTACCTGCCCAGCATCAGGAATTACTTGCGACGTTCCTGGAAATTTATAATGCCGATCCTTGTGTAGATACCAAGCCATTTGACGGAATTATCGAGTTTCTGGAATGGGGTAAGGCTAACGATAAAAAACTGATCTGTGTGACCAATAAACCAGAAGAACCGGCACGCAGTATTCTGGATATTCTGGAAATGGCGCAATACTTTGATGACACGATTGGTGGTGATCGCTTTACCGAGCGTAAGCCAGATCCGCGTCAGTTGTTGCATTGTGTGGAGCATTATGGCGTGACCAAAGAGCAGGTACTGATGATCGGGGACTCAGTCAATGACATCGAAGCTGCGCGCCGTGCGGGTATAGATTGTATTGTAGTCAGCTATGGCTATAATCATGGTGAAAATATAGCAGACTGTGATCCTCAAGAAATTGTCGATGATCTACGTGAGTTGCTTACTTAAATAGGGTACGAAGGAAATAAGATGAATAGTTGTAAGGTTTTTCGATGGCGTCGCTCAGTCCAATTCCATTTCCATACTGAGTAACCCTAATTTAAAGAGAAAAACCGAATGACAACTTCAGCTCAATTCCAGCAACTTGCATCTCAAGGCTACAACCTGATTCCTGTATACCGCCAGCGCCTGGCTGATACTGATACTCCTTTATCTATCTTTGCCCGTCTAAAACAGCACCAACAGGCTTATCTGTTCGAATCTGTGGAAGGGGGAGAAAACTGGGCGCGCTATTCAATTATCGGCCTGGGTGAATCGACTGTATTCTCCTGTAATGCGGGTGAACTGACTGTTCAGCATCCAGATGGCTCTATTGAAAAACAGCACTGTGCCGATCCATTCCAGTATATCCGTGACTTTCAGGCACAGTTTAAAGTACCGACCCAGGCAGAACTTCCAGCCTTACCAAGCTTTACCGGTGGTCTTGTCGGTTACTTTGGTTATGACTCAGTACGTTATATCGAACCTAAGCTAAAAAATGTGCCTGAAGCTGATCCGGTAGGCTTGCCAGATATCTGGATGATGCTGTCCAAAACCGTCATCGTATTCGATAATCTGAAAGATACCCTGTTCCTGATTGTCCATGCCGATGCAGCGGATCAGGCAGCTTATGAGAAAGCGCAGCAGCAGCTGGATGAGCTGGAAAATATTCTGGCAACACCAGTGAGCCTGAAAGCAGAAAAACATACAGCACCGCACTTTGAGTCTTTAACTGGATATGACAACTTTATTGCCTCTATTGAAAAGGTAAAAGAGTACATTCGTGCCGGAGATGTGATGCAGGTCGTGCCGGGTCATCGTATGGTTTCTGATTTCGATGGTGAGCCTTTACAGGTCTATCGCGCATTACGTCATCTTAATCCATCACCTTACCTGTTCCTCGTGCAAGGGCAGACCCTAGAAAATAATACGCCGTTCCATATTGTGGGTTCTTCACCGGAAATTCTTTCTCGTCTGGAAAATGGCATTGCGACTGTTCGTCCACTGGCGGGTACGCGTCCACGTGGCAAGACCAAAGAAGAAGATCTGGCACTGGAAAAAGATTTACTGTCTGATGAAAAAGAAATTGCCGAGCACTTAATGCTGATTGACTTGGGCCGAAATGATGTCGGTCGAGTATCCAAAATCGGTAAAGTACAAGTCACTGATCAAATGGTGATCGAACGTTACTCGCATGTGATGCACATTGTGTCGAATGTACAAGGTGAAGTGCGTGATGATGTCGATGCACTGGATGTTTTTAAGGCAACTTTCCCTGCGGGAACACTTTCTGGTGCGCCAAAAATTCGTGCCATGGAAATTATTGACGAAGTTGAGCCAGTGAAACGCGGAATTTTTGGCGGCGCTGTTGGTTATTTAGGCTGGCATGGTGAAATGGACATGTCGATTGCCATTCGTACCTGCGTGATTCGTGAAAATAAGGTCTATGTTCAGGCTGGAGCAGGGCTGGTTGCGGACTCAAATCCTGAGTCAGAATGGAATGAAACCCAAATAAAAGCTCGTGCAGTGATCAAAGCGGTTGAATTATCATCAAACGGATTGATTTTGTGAGTTTTTGGCGTTTTTTTTGAAAAAAACACTTGCATGGATTCTGAGTTTTGCTAAACTGCACACCGTTCCGATACGAAACGTACGAAACACTAAGAAACGCCGGCATAGCTCAGTTGGTAGAGCAACTGACTTGTAATCAGTAGGTCCACAGTTCGAATCCGTGTGCCGGCACCATCTTAGAGAGTTTGGAGTGCGAAGTAAAGAACGACACTGATGTAAGTGTAAAAATGGTGAGGTTCCCGAGCGGTCAAAGGGGGCGGACTGTAACTCCGCTACGAAAGTTTCGAAGGTTCGAATCCTTCCCTCACCACCAATTTTAAGACTTCAAAGTGGTAAGTACCAACATCGTGCGGGAGTAGCTCAGTTGGTAGAGCGGCAGCCTTCCAAGCTGCATGTCGCGAGTTCGATCCTCGTCTCCCGCTCCATTGTTTGAAGTGCTAATATTTGCTCTTATAGCTCAGTGGTAGAGCACTCCCTTGGTAAGGGAGAGGTCTCGAGTTCAAATCTCGATAAGAGCTCCAGATTACAGTTTGGCAACGTGGTTGCAAAAATATTTCAAAAGCAGGCTATTTAGTCTGCTTTTCAAGTATTTGGTGTTTGGTTTTTTTTAAACGATATGTCGGAGCTGGGTTTTACTCAGAATTGTGTTCGACGTAAACGAGGAAGATTAACATGGCTAAGGCTAAGTTTGAACGTAATAAGCCACACGTTAACGTGGGCACAATCGGTCACGTTGACCATGGTAAAACAACTTTAACAGCTGCGATTGCAACTGTATGTGCGAAAAAATTCGGTGGTGAAGCGAAAGACTACGCTGCAATCGACTCTGCACCAGAAGAAAAAGCACGTGGTATTACAATTAATACTTCACACGTAGAATACGATTCTCCAACTCGTCACTACGCTCACGTAGACTGCCCGGGCCACGCCGATTATGTTAAAAACATGATTACTGGTGCTGCTCAGATGGACGGCGCGATCCTTGTATGTGCTGCGACTGACGGTCCAATGCCACAAACTCGTGAACACATCCTGCTTTCTCGTCAGGTAGGTGTACCTTACATCGTTGTATTCTTGAACAAATGCGACCTTGTAGACGACGAAGAACTTCTTGAATTAGTAGAAATGGAAGTTCGTGAACTTCTTTCTACTTACGACTTCCCAGGTGATGACACTCCTGTAATCCGTGGTTCAGCACTTGCTGCACTTAACGGTGAGGCTGGTCAATACGGTGAAGATGCTGTTGTAGCTCTTGTTGAAGCGCTTGACTCTTACATCCCAGAACCAGAACGTGCAATCGACCAAGCATTCCTGATGCCAATCGAAGATGTATTCTCAATTTCTGGTCGTGGTACAGTTGTAACTGGCCGTGTTGAAACTGGTGTCATCAAAGTTGGTGAAGAAGTTGAAATTGTGGGTATCAAAGATACAGTTAAAACTACTGTAACTGGCGTTGAAATGTTCCGTAAACTTCTTGACGAAGGCCGTGCTGGTGAGAACTGTGGTATCTTGCTTCGTGGTACTAAACGTGAAGACGTACAACGTGGTCAAGTACTTGCTAAACCAGGTTCTATCAAACCGCACACTAAATTCGATGCAGAAGTATACGTACTTTCTAAAGACGAAGGTGGTCGTCACACTCCATTCCTTAACGGTTACCGTCCACAGTTCTACTTCCGTACAACTGACGTAACTGGCGCGATTTCTTTGAAAGAAGGCGTTGAAATGGTTATGCCTGGTGACAACGTAGAAATGTCAGTAGAACTAATTCACCCAATCGCAATGGACCCAGGTCTACGTTTTGCGATCCGTGAGGGTGGTCGTACAGTTGGTGCTGGTGTAGTTGCTAAAGTAACTGCATAATCATAGAATAGAAAATAAGCTGGAGTTTCGGCTCCAGTTTATCTACAGGCCAGTAGTTCAATTGGTAGAGCGTCGGTCTCCAAAACCGAATGTTGGGGGTTCGAGTCCCTCCTGGCCTGCCAAGTTTTTTTCAAAAGACGCTTGATGTCGGCAAAACTGGTCATATAATAAGTCGCGAAACCTACGACGAGTACAAAAATGTCGAATGATAAATCACGCGACGCATTAAGCGAAGCGGCAATTCCTCAAAGAAATAATCCTGCTGTAGATGTAAGTTCTGGTTCTCCATTAGACATTGTTCTATGGGTTATCGCCTTGATTTTATTGGTCGGTGCTATGATGGTAAACCAATATTTACCTGCATACTGGGCGCCTGCGAATGATATTTGGGTGCGCGTTGGGGTAATTTTGGCTTGTATCGTTGTGGTATTCGGTTTATTATACGCCACCCATCAAGGCAAAGGCTTTGTTCGTCTTCTTAAGGATGCACGAATCGAGTTACGTCGAGTGACCTGGCCTACCAAACAAGAGACTGTGACCACATCTTGGCAAGTCCTTGCTGTTGTAGTAATTGCAGCCATTGTTCTATGGTGCTTTGACTATGTTTTAGGCTGGTTAATGAAGTTTATTATCGGGTAAGAGAGCTATGAAACGTTGGTACATTATTCATGCCTATTCAGGTTATGAAAAACAAGTGATGCGTTCGCTTAATGATCGAATCCAGCGTAGCGCTGTTGCCGATAGCTTTGGTGAAGTCCTTGTTCCTACCGAAGAAGTGGTAGAAATGAAGGATGGCAAGAAGCGTAAATCAGAGCGTAAGTTCTTTCCTGGCTATGTATTAGTCGAAATGGAAATGAACGATGACACTTGGCACATCGTGAAAGAGTGTCCAAAAGTGCTTGGTTTTATTGGTGGTACGGCTGAAAAACCGGCTCCAATTACGCAAAAAGAAGCTGATGCAATCCTTGCACGTGTACGCAATACTGGTGAAGCACCGCGTCCTAAGACCATGTTTGAACCAGGCGAAGAATTACTCGTAATTGACGGTCCATTTACTGACTTTAAAGGTGTGGTGGAAGAAGTGCTTTACGACAAGTCACGCTTAACGCTGACGATTAACGTATTTAACCGACCAACTCAGGTTGAACTGGAATTTCGCCAAGTCGAAAAAACAGTTTAATTTGTTCGGGTTGAAAACGCCTGATTTGCGTGCAAATCAGGCATTGTTGTTGTAACGGTATCGTTACTTGAAATCATTGGGGAGCCTAACGGCGTTTGCACCCAGAGGTAATTTGAAATGGCTAAGAAGATTGACGGCTATATCAAGCTGCAAGTTCCAGCTGGTAAAGCGAATCCATCTCCACCGATTGGTCCTGCACTAGGTCAACGTGGTGTTAACATCATGGCATTCTGTAAAGAATTCAATGCTGCTACACAAAAAGTTGAAGCTGGTCTACCAATTCCAGTCGTGATCACTGTGTACAACGACAAGTCGTTCACATTCATCATGAAAACTCCACCTGCTGCTGTTCTTCTTAAGAAAGCTGCTGGTATCCAAAAGGGTTCTTCTGTACCTAACAAAACTAAAGTTGGTAAGTTGACTCGTGCTCAATTGGAAGAAATCGCGACTACTAAAGAACCAGACTTAACTGGTGCTGATTTAGACGCGCGTGTACGTACCATCGCTGGTTCTGCACGTTCTATGGGCTTGGAAGTGGAGCTATAAGACATGGCAAAGTTAACTAAACGTCAAAAAGCCATTGCTGCTGCTGTAGAAGCACAGAAAGTTTACACTTTAGAAGAAGCTGTAGAAGTTCTTACTAGCCTTCCAGCTGCGAAATTCAAAGAATCTTTGGACATCGCTGTAAACCTGGGTGTTGACCCTCGTAAATCTGATCAGGTTGTTCGTGGCGCGACTACTCTTCCTGCAGGTACTGGTAAAACTGTACGCGTAGCTGTATTTGCTCAAGGCGCTGCTGCTGAAGCTGCGAAAGAAGCTGGTGCAGACGTTGTTGGTTTCGATGATCTTGCTGAAAGCATCCAAGGCGGAAACCTTGACTTCGACGTAGTGATTGCTGCTCCTGATGCAATGCGCGTTGTTGGTAAACTGGGTACGATTCTTGGTCCACGTGGCTTAATGCCAAACCCTAAAGTGGGTACTGTAACTCCTGACGTAGCAACTGCAGTTAAAAATGCAAAAGCTGGTCAAGCGCGTTACCGTGTAGACAAAGCAGGTATTATCCACGCTGCGATCGGTCAAGTAGGTTTCTCTGCTGAAGCTGTTCGTCAAAACGTTGAAGCTCTTGTAGCTGACCTTAAGAAAGCAAAACCTGCTACTTCTAAAGGTGTTTACATTCAAAAGATCACTCTAAGCTCTACTATGGGTCCTGGTCTGATCGTTGATGTAGCAAACGTTTCTAAATAAGTTATAAACTTATACAGAATTTTAAAGCCCTGAGTAAGTTTTAAAGCACTGCTTTAAAACTTACGCAAGAAGAAACCGGTTTCGGACTACTTGCGAACTTAGGCAGACTTTGAATTGATAAATGTAAATTTATCAGCGTCAAAGACCTCAGGCGAGGGGAGTTTTATGCTTTCCTCTTAATACTCCAGCCTGCGTAGACGCGGTGGTGTGATTTGTTCATCCTCCGCGTGTGATTTCAGAGATGAATTCACGAATTGGGAGTGTGCTTGTGATCAGGCACATAAATCACCGTTAGGAGGTTTTACAATGGCTCTTCTTATTGAAGGCAAAAAACAGATCGTAGCTGAAGTAAGTGAAATTGCTTCTACTGCATTTGCCGCTGTTGTTGCTGACTACCAAGGTTTAACAGTTGAGCAATTAACTGCTCTTCGTGTTGAAGCTCGTAAACTAGGTGTTAAAACACGTATCGTGCGTAACACTCTGGCTAAACGCGCTCTTCAAGATACTCAATTCAATATCTTGAACGACAGCCTTGTTGGCCCAACAATCTTAGCTTTCTCGACTTCTGAAGACGACATGGGTGCAGCTGCACGCTTGTTCGAAGAATTCGCAAAAACTAACAAAGCATTCGAACTTAAAGCTGCTGCATTTGATGGCAAAGTTTACGAAGGTGCTGAAGTTAGCGTAATCGCGAACCTTCCGAACCAAGAAAAAGCGCTTACTATGCTTGCAAACGTTCTTCAAGCTCCTATTTCGAAATTGGGTCGCCTTATTACTGCGCTCAAAGAGAAAAACGAGTCAGAAGCTGCATAAGCTTAAATTTATTTCCACACCATTCAATTTCCATTTGGAGTTATTCTCATGGCTTTAACTAACGAAGAAATCCTAAACGCAGTTGCAGAAAAAACTGTTCTTGAACTTGTTGAACTAATCTCTGCTTTCGAAGAGAAATTCAACGTATCTGCTGCTGCTGTTGCTGTTGCTGCTGCTCCTGGCGCTGCTGCTGCTGCTGAAGAACAATCAGAATTCAACGTTGAGTTGACTTCTTTCGGTGGTAACAAAGTTGCTGTAATTAAAGCAGTTCGTGAAGCTACTGGTCTTGGCTTGAAAGAAGCTAAAGACATGGTTGAAGGCGCACCTACAGTTCTTAAAGAAGGCGTTTCTAAAGAAGAAGGCGAAGAGCTTAAGAAAAAACTTGAAGAAGCTGGTGCTACAGTTACTCTTAAGTAATTTCTTAAAGGAGCCGGTTTTTTTATAATCGGCTCCAAAAATTGGCTGATGGCTCTTGGGTCATCAGCCTTTTTGCGTTACAATAATCGGCTCGATTTTTGTTTGCATGATATAAAATTCATACAAATTAAAAATAAACATAATGAACAAACGCTTACCAATATTTTTCATTAAAAAAATATTGTTAAGCGTTTTAATACCACTAAAAATTGCAGCATTTGTAAAGAGTGGTGGCCATATCGGCCAGCGTAATTCCTTCTGAGCCCGTTCTGCAGGCGGGCTTGGTTTACACTTTCCGAGGACTCCAGATGGCATACTCATATACCGAAAAGAAACGGATCCGTAAGAATTTTGGTAAATTGCCTAGCGTCATGGATGCTCCGTACCTGCTCGCGATTCAAGTCGACTCGTACAGAACATTCTTACAAGATGGCAAATCACCAAAAAACCGCGAAGATATCGGTCTCCAAGCCGCATTTCGTTCAGTTTTTCCTATTGAAAGTTATTCTGGCAATGCTGCTTTAGAATTCGTTGAGTATAGTCTTGGTAAGCCTGAGTTTGATGTACGCGAATGTATCCTTCGTGGCTCAACTTATGCAGCACCAATGCGCGTAAAAATTCGTTTGATCCTGAAAGATCGCGAAACTAAATCAATCAAAGACGTACGTGAACAAGAAGTCTACATGGGCGAAATGCCGCTTATGACAGACAACGGTACTTTCGTGATTAACGGTACCGAGCGTGTAATCGTATCGCAATTGCACCGTTCACCGGGCGTATTCTTTGACCACGATAAAGGCAAAACTCACTCAAGCGGTAAAGTCCTTTATTCAGCTCGTATCATTCCTTACCGTGGTTCATGGTTAGACTTTGAATTTGATGCCAAAGACCTGGTCTACGTACGTATTGACCGTCGTCGTAAATTGCTTGCGACTGTGGTGCTTCGTGCGCTGGGTTATGCCAACGAACAAATTCTCGACATGTTCTACGAGAAAGTACCTGTGTATCTGGACATGGGTAGCTACCAGATTGACCTTGTTCCAGAGCGCCTGCGCGGCGAAATGGCACAGTTCGACATTGCTGACAAAGACGGCAAAGTCATTGTTGAACAAGGTAAACGTATTAACGCACGTCATGTACGTCAAATGGAAGCATCTGGTCTTGAGAAGCTTTCTGTTCCTGATGAATACCTGTACGAACGTATCACTGCTGAAGACATCCCACTGAAAGATGGTGATGTGATTGCAGCCAATACTGTTCTAAGCCATGAAATTATGGTGAAAATTGCAGAAGGCGGCGTGAAACAGTTCAACATCCTGTTCACTAACGATATCGACCGTGGTCCATTCATTGCGGATACATTACGTGCTGATACCACAGTAAGCCGTGATGAAGCACTTGTAGAAATCTACAAAGTCATGCGTCCAGGTGAGCCACCAACAAAAGAAGCTGCTGAGAACCTGTTCAACAACCTGTTCTTCTCTTCTGAGCGTTATGATCTGTCTCCAGTCGGCCGTATGAAGTTTAACCGTCGTTTGGGTCGTCCTTACGAAGTGGGTACTGATCAGAAGTCACGCGAAGTTGAAGGCATTCTCTCGAATGAAGATATCACTGATGTATTAAAAACATTAGTAGAAATCCGTAACGGTAAAGGTGAAGTCGACGATATCGACCACTTGGGTAACCGTCGTGTTCGTTCTGTGGGTGAAATGACTGAGAACCAATTCCGTGTAGGTCTGGTTCGTGTAGAACGTGCTGTTAAAGAACGTTTGTCTCAAGCTGAAACTGATAATCTGTCTCCGCAAGACCTGATCAATGCGAAGCCAGTGGCTGCTGCAATCAAAGAATTCTTTGGTTCAAGCCAGTTGTCTCAGTTCATGGACCAAAACAACCCGTTATCTGAAATTACCCACAAGCGTCGTGTATCAGCACTTGGGCCTGGTGGTTTGACTCGTGAACGTGCGGGCTTCGAAGTACGTGACGTACATCAAACTCACTATGGTCGTGTATGTCCAATTGAGACTCCTGAGGGTCCAAACATTGGTTTGATCAACTCTCTGTCTGTTTACGCCAAATGTAACAACTTCGGTTTCCTGGAAACTCCATACCGTAAAGTGGTTGATGGCCGCGTAACTGATGACGTTGAATACCTGTCTGCGATTGAAGAAGTAGGTACTGTGATTGCACAGGCCGACTCTGCAGTAGATAAAGACGGCAACCTGTCTGAAGAATTCGTTTCTGTACGTCACCAAGGTGAATTCGTACGTATGCCTCCTGAAAAAGTGACGCATATGGACGTATCTGCTCAACAGGTTGTATCTGTAGCAGCATCACTGATTCCGTTCCTTGAGCACGATGACGCCAACCGTGCATTGATGGGTTCGAACATGCAACGTCAGGCTGTTCCTACGTTAATCGCTGACAAACCACTGGTTGGTACCGGTATGGAAGCGAACGTAGCACATGACTCTGGTGTATGTGTAATCGCGAAACGTGGTGGTCGTATTGAATTTGTTGACGCTTCGCGTGTTGTAATTCGTGTCAACGAAGACGAAATGGTTGCGGGCGAAGCAGGTGTAGATATCTATAACCTGATCAAATACACACGTTCTAACCAGAACACTTGTATCAACCAGAAAGTTCTTGTGAACCTGGGCGATAAAGTAGGTCGTGGCGACGTTCTGGCTGACGGTCCATCAACTGATGGTGGTGAGCTAGCATTGGGTCAAAACATGCGTGTAGCGTTCATGACTTGGAACGGTTACAACTACGAAGACTCTATCTTGTTATCTGAGCGTGTTCTTCAAGAAGACCGTTTAACGTCTATTCACATCCAGGAACTTTCATGTGTTGCACGTGATACCAAACTGGGTGCTGAAGAAATTACTGCCGATATCCCGAACGTGGGTGAAGCAGCGCTTTCTAAACTGGACGAGTCAGGTATCGTTTACATCGGTGCTGAAGTGACCGCGGGTGACATCCTGGTAGGTAAAGTAACGCCTAAAGGTGAAACTCAGTTAACTCCTGAAGAAAAACTGCTTCGTGCAATCTTCGGTGAAAAAGCGGCTGACGTAAAAGACTCTTCTTTACGTGTTCCATCGGGTACTAAAGGTACTGTGATCGACGTTCAAGTGTTTACACGTGACGGTCTTGAGAAAGACGAACGTGCTCAGGCAATTGAAAAAGCTCAGCTGGATGCTTACCGTAAAGACTTGAAAGAAGAATACAAAATCTTCGAAGAAGCAGCACGCGAACGTATTGTCCGTCTGTTGAAAGGTCAGGAATCTAACGGTGGCGGTACTACTAAACGCGGTGACAAACTGTCTGAAGAATTGTTATCTGGTTTAGAGCTGGTTGATCTGCTTGATATCCAACCAAGTGATGAAGCAATTGCTGAACGTTTAACTCAAATTCAAGTGTTCTTAAAAGAGAAGAGCCTTGAAATTGATGAGAAATTTGCTGAGAAAAAACGCAAACTTTCTACAGGTGACGAACTGACAACTGGCGTATTGAAAGTTGTTAAGGTTTACCTGGCCGTTAAACGTCGTATCCAGCCTGGTGATAAGATGGCGGGTCGTCACGGTAACAAGGGTGTAGTTTCTAACATCCTGCCTGTTGAAGACATGCCGCACGATGCCAATGGTGTACCAGTAGATATCGTACTGAACCCGCTCGGTGTACCATCACGTATGAACGTCGGTCAGATTCTGGAAACTCACTTGGGTATGGCTGCTAAAGGTCTTGGCGATCAAATCGATAAGATGCTGAAAGAACAGCGTACAGTTCTTGAACTGCGTGATTTCCTAGACAAGATTTATAATAAGGTTGGCGGTCAGCAAGAAGATCTTGACAGCCTGACTGATGAAGAAATCTTGAAACTGTCTGGTAACTTGCGTAAAGGTGTTCCTCTGGCAACTCCAGTATTTGATGGTGCTGAAGAAGGTCAGATCAAAGAATTACTTGAGCTTGCTGGCTTGTCACGTACGGGTCAAACTGTATTGTATGATGGCCGTACTGGTGAACGTTTCGACCGTCCTGTAACTGTAGGTTACATGTACATGCTGAAACTGAACCACTTGGTTGACGACAAGATGCATGCGCGTTCTACTGGTTCTTACTCTCTAGTAACGCAACAGCCGCTTGGTGGTAAAGCACAATTCGGTGGTCAGCGTTTCGGTGAGATGGAAGTCTGGGCACTGGAAGCATACGGTGCAGCATATACGCTTCAAGAAATGCTTACTGTGAAGTCGGATGACGTTGAAGGCCGTACCCGTATCTATAAGAACATTGTAGATGGTAACCATTATATGGACCCAGGTATGCCTGAATCGTTCAACGTATTGACCAAAGAGATCCGTTCTTTAGGTATCAACATTGAACTGAAAAATGGTGACTAAGAAATCTCCCCCGACCCCTCTTTAAGAAAGAGGGGAGAAAGTCCCCCTTTATAAAGGGGGATTTAGGGGGGATTCTTGAGATTCCCGAATTTCAGTAAAAAACAATATTTGTGACCCAGTCGGGAAGTGAAAATCTCCTCGACACACGGAGAAAAAAATTGAAAGACTTGCTCGATATCATGCGCAAAAAGACGGATTCCGACGGTCATGCTCCTGTAGAGTTTGATCGCATCCGTATTGGTCTTGCGTCACCAGAAATGATTAAGTCGTGGTCTCATGGTGAAGTTAAAAAGCCAGAAACCATTAACTACCGTACGTTCAAACCAGAACGTGACGGTTTATTCTGTGCCAAAATCTTTGGTCCAGTAAAAGATTACGAATGCTTGTGTGGTAAATACAAGCGTATGAAATACAAAGGCGTCATTTGTGAAAAATGTGGCGTTGAAGTAACAACTGCGAAAGTTCGTCGTGAGCGTATGGGTCACATTGAGCTTGCTTCTCCAGTTGCGCACATCTGGTTCCTGAAATCATTGCCTAGCCGTATCGGTCTTTTATTAGACATGACGCTACGTGATATCGAACGCGTATTGTATTTCGAATCTTACGTTGTAACTGACCCAGGTATGACTCCATTTGAGAAATACCAACTTCTGAACGATGAAGAATACTTCAATGCGTTAGAAGAACACGGTGATGAATTCACTGCGAAAATGGGTGCAGAAGCGGTTCAAGACTTGCTTAAAGATATCGATCTTGAAGCTGAAATTGCGCGTCTTCGTGAAGAAATCCCTAACACAACTTCAGAAACTAAGCTTAAAAAAGCCTCTAAACGTCTGAAATTGATGGAAGCATTCAACGATTCGAACAACAAGCCAGAATGGATGGTGATGAACGTACTTCCTGTACTTCCACCAGATCTTCGTCCGCTTGTACCACTTGAAGGTGGTCGTTTCGCGACTTCTGACCTGAACGACCTTTACCGTCGTGTGATCAACCGTAACAACCGTTTGAAACGTCTTCTTGACCTTGCGGCTCCAGATATCATCGTACGTAACGAAAAACGTATGTTGCAAGAATCTGTAGATGCATTGCTGGATAACGGTCGTCGTGGTCGTGCAATTACAGGTTCGAACAAACGTCCGCTTAAATCTTTGGCAGATATGATCAAAGGTAAACAAGGTCGTTTCCGTCAGAACTTGTTGGGTAAACGTGTCGATTACTCTGGTCGTTCGGTAATTACCGTAGGTCCAAGCCTGCGTTTACACCAATGTGGTCTTCCTAAGAAAATGGCGCTTGAACTGTTCAAGCCATTCATCTTTGCGAAGCTGCAAGCATCTGGTCAAGCAACAACCATTAAAGCTGCGAAGAAAATGGTTGAACGTGAAACTCCAGAAGTTTGGGATGTTCTTGCCTCTGTGATTCGTCAGCATCCAGTAATGTTGAACCGTGCGCCGACCCTTCACCGTCTAGGTCTTCAAGCATTTGAACCTATTCTGATTGAAGGTAAAGCGATCCGTCTTCACCCACTCGTATGTGCTGCGTTCAACGCCGACTTCGACGGTGACCAAATGGCGGTACACGTACCATTAACACTTGAAGCTCAGTTAGAAGCTCGTGCGTTAATGATGTCGACTAACAACATTCTGTCTCCAGCGAACGGTGAGCCAATCATCGTACCGTCTCAGGACGTTGTCTTGGGTCTTTACTACATCACTCGTGATGCAGTAAATGCCAAAGGTGAAGGCATGGTGTTCGCGGATACTGACGAAGTGAACCGTGCGCTTGCGACTGGTCAGGTAGATATGCACGCTCGCGTGAAAGCACGTGTACACCAAACCGTGATCAACGAAAACGGCGAACGTGAACAGCAAACGATTATCGTAGATACAACTCCTGGTCGCTGTCTGCTTTGGGAAGTTGTGCCTGAAGGTATGGACTTCCAGCAAATTAACGTTGAGATGACTAAAAAGAACATCTCTAAGTTAATCAACTCTTGCTACCGTAAACTGGGTCTGAAAGACACTGTTATCTTCGCGGACCAATTGATGTACCTTGGCTTCCGCCAAGCGACTCGTTCTGGTGTTTCTGTTGGTATGGAAGACATGGTCATTCCACCACAAAAACAAGCGATTATCGGGAAAGCCGAAGCTGAAGTTCGTGAAATTGAACAACAGTTCGAACAAGGTTTCGTAACTGCCGGCGAACGTTATAACAAAGTGGTCGATATCTGGGCGCGTACAAACGACCAGGTAGCGAAAGCGATGATGGATAACTTGTCATTCACGACTGTTAAGAACAAACAGGGTGAGGACGAGAAACAGAAATCATTCAACAGCATCTACATGATGTCTGACTCTGGTGCCCGTGGTTCTGCAGCTCAGATTCGTCAGTTGGCTGGTATGCGTGGTCTGATGGCGAAACCGGATGGTTCGATCATTGAGACACCAATTAAAGCGAACTTCCGTGAAGGTTTGACAGTACTTCAGTACTTCATTTCAACACACGGTGCGCGTAAAGGTTTGGCCGATACAGCACTGAAAACAGCGAACTCTGGTTACCTGACTCGTCGTCTGGTAGACGTTGCGCAAGACTTGGTCATCACTGAGCCGGATTGTGGTACGTTGTCTGGTCTTGTCATGACTCCGTTCATTCAAGGCGGTGACGTGATCGAGAACCTGGGTACTCGAGTACTAGGTCGTGTAGTTGCTGAAGATGTGAAACGTGCGGGTACTGAAGAAGTTATTCTGCCGCGTAACACATTGATCGACGAAAAACTTGCAAACTACCTGGAAGAGCAAGGTGTCGATGAAGTTAAAGTACGTTCAGTCGTATCTTGTGAATCTACTTTCGGTGTTTGTGCGAAATGTTACGGTCGTGACCTTGCACGCGGTCACTTGGTAAACCCAGGTGAATCTGTGGGTGTTATGGCTGCTCAGTCAATTGGTGAGCCGGGTACACAGTTAACCATGCGTACCTTCCACGTAGGTGGTGCTGCGAGCCGAACTTCTGCTGCAAACAGCGTACAAGTTCGTAATAAAGGTACTGTACGTTTCCATAACGTAAAAACTGTACAACATGCCAAAGGTCACTTGGTATCAACTTCACGTTCAGGTGAAATCGGTATTGCAGATGACTTAGGCCGTGAACGTGAACGTTACAAACTGCCATATGGTGCGTCTATCTTGCTGAAAGATGGCGAAGCTGTAGAAGCAGGCGGTATCGTAGCGACTTGGGATCCGCATACACATCCACTTGTAACAGAAGTAGCTGGTAAAGTTCGCTTCAGCCAGATTGCTGATGGTGTAACTGCAACATCGAAAACTGATGATGCAACTGGTATGACCACTGTTGAAATCTTGCCTGTAACAGCACGTCCTGCTTCTGGTAAAGATTTACGTCCAGCTGTTGTGCTTGACACAGTAGACGGCGGTGAACAGTTCTACTTCTTGCCACAAAACACCATTCTTTCTGTCCGTGATGGCGAAACAATTGGTGTGGGTGACGTAATTGGTCGTGTACCACAAGAATCTTCACGTACTCGTGATATTACCGGTGGTCTGCCACGTGTTGCTGACTTGTTCGAAGCGCGTAAACCGAAAGAACATGCAATCCTTGCAGAAGTTTCAGGTGTTGTAAGTTTCGGTAAAGAGACCAAAGGTAAAAACCGTCTGGTGATTACTCCGGATGATGGTTCTGAGATCTACGAAGAGCTGATTCCGAAATGGCGTACCATTAACGTGTTCGAAGGCGAACATGTGAACCGTGGTGAAACTATTTCTGATGGTCCACAGAACCCGCATGACATCTTACGTTTGAAAGGTGAAGTGGCGTTGACTAACTACATCGTGAACGAAGTTCAGGACGTTTACCGTCTGCAAGGTGTAAAAATCAACGACAAGCATATTGAAGTGATCGTACGTCAAATGCTGCGTAAAGTGGACATCACTGACGGTGGCGATACAAGCTTTATCAAAGGTGAACAAGTGGATTACATCCGTGTGATGCAAGAGAACCAAGCTGTTCTTGCGCAGAACAAGTTCCCTGCGAAGTTTGAACGTCAATTGATGGGTATTACCAAAGCGTCGCTTTCTACTGACTCGTTCATCTCTGCTGCATCGTTCCAGGAAACCACTCGTGTGTTAACTGAAGCGGCTGTAACAGGTAAAGAAGATGATTTACGCGGTCTGAAAGAAAACGTAGTTGTAGGTCGTCTGATCCCAGCGGGTACAGGCCTGGCTTATCACTTAGAGCGTCGTCGTCAGGAAGCAGAAGCTGCAGAATTTGAATTGCACAATGACTTCTCTGATGTAGACCAGGCGTTGAGCCAAGCATTCAGCGATGAATTTAACGGTCTGTAATTAGCCGCTAAATCATTTTAAAAAGCCACCTTCGGGTTAATGCCAGTCAGTTAAGAGATTGACTGGCATTTTTTTGGGTATTTCTGTGGTTTCCCTTTCACAACTCGTGGGTAGTTTCTACTTCTTTTTTTCGGTAAAACATACCTTTTAGATTTTTCCATTAA
>NZ_VPBW01000017.1:0-53649 GCF_013418535.1 Acinetobacter sp. YH12137
CCACGAAGACTGCTTTTTTATTGAAATTAGCGGATTATTCCACTTCTACAATTTCAAAATCGTGAGTAATTTCGACCCCACCGTCAGATAGCATTTTACTGGCAGAACAGTATTTCTCAGCAGAAAGTTCTACGGCTTTAGCGACCTGTTTCTCTTTGATGCCTTTACCGCTGACCACAAAGTGTAGATGGATTTTGGTAAATACCGCAGGAATTGTATCGGCACGTTCTGCTTTTAATTCACAGCGAACATCAGTAATCTCCTGACGTGCTTTCTTTAAAATTGTCACAATGTCAAAAGAAGCACAACCGCCCAGACCGGTTAAAATCAGTTCCATTGGGCGAGGACCACGGTTTTCACCGCCATATTCAGGTGAACCATCCATGATGATACTGTGACCACTTTGAGTTTTTGCTTCAAAAGCAACATTCTCTAGCCAATGAACACTCGTTTGCATTGCAACTACCTAAAAAAAGCTATAAATTTACGAAGTAACTGTACACTAACATAAATTGGGTTGATAAGGAATTTCAATCCCACTGTGTGACAAGTTCACATTAGGTCTTGTGCGATCTATAAATTATCCATATTCGGAACTGTAAGCATGACTTCAAACTTTTCACAATTAAGCACAGACGCACTTTCGCCGGGGCAACTACCTGAATCAGTGAAAGCGTTATTAAAACGTGCATATATCAATCGCTATCCAAAACGTACCACGATCGTGGATGCAGGATCAGAATCTAAATCGCTGTATTTAATTCTGAAGGGGTCTGTATCTATCATTCTTCGTGAAGATGATGAACGTGAGATTGTGGTAGCTTATTTAAATGCGGGAGACTTCTTTGGGGAAATGGGTCTTTTCGAAGCAAATCCACAGCGTACTGCAGAAGTGCGTACTCGTGATGTCTGTGAAATTGCTGAAATTACCTATGAAAACTTTCATGAAATTAGCAAACAATATCCAGACCTTAGCTATGCAGTTTTTGCCCAGCTGGTTCGCCGTCTGAAAAATACCACACGTAAAGTGACTGACCTGGCATTTATCGATGTGTCTGGTCGTATTGCACGTTGTCTGATTGACCTGTCATCTCAGCCAGAAGCGATGATCTTGCCAAATGGTCGTCAGATCCGTATTACCCGTCAGGAAATTGGCCGTATTGTTGGGTGTTCACGTGAAATGGTCGGTCGTGTTCTAAAAACTCTAGAAGAACAGGGCATGATTGAAACCGATGGTAAGGCGATTCTGATTTTTGATGCATCGCTGGAAGAACCTGAAGCAGTGGGTGCTGGCGAGTTCGAAGACGAATAAGCCAAAAGCACGATAAAAAGCAAATCTTCGGGTTTGCTTTTTTTATTCCTGTTTAAAAATTTCAGCCTGATTCAGAACATAACAAATTGGCACAAGCTTCTTAGAAAAGATGATCTAAGTCCGTCTTATAATTCCGATAGGCTATAGCACACTTGCTCTTGATAAATAACAGATAAACTTAAAGGACATTTTTATGCAATTCAGACCATTGGCGGATACGGGAATCTTATTGCCAGAAATCTGTTTGGGCACCATGACTTTTGGTGAGCAAAATACTCAGGAAGAGGCTTTTCAGCAATTAGACTATGCCTTGGAGCAAGGTTTATATTTCTGGGATACCGCAGAAATGTATCCGGTGCCACCCAAGCCTGAAACGCAAGGGGCAACTGAACGCATTATTGGTAACTGGATTGCTTCACGTGGTGGTCGTGACAAACTATTTTTAGCTTCGAAAATTGCGGGTCCGTCACAAGGTGGGAGCCATATCCGTGATGGTCAGACCCGGTTTGTGGCAGATGAGATTGCATCAGCAATTGATAATTCATTGTCACGTTTGCAAACTGATTATATCGACCTGTACCAATTGCACTGGCCTCAGCGCGCAACCAATTTCTTTGGCAAGCTGGGTTATGGCAATGCAGAAGCTGCAGATGATCGTGCCGTAACGAATCTGGAAGAAACCCTGACTGCTTTGCATGACGAAATTAAGAAAGGTCGTATCCGTTATATTGGCTTGTCCAATGAAACCCCTTGGGGCACCATGAAGTTCCTGCATCTGGCAGAGAAATTGGGACTTTCTAAATTTGTTAGCGTGCAAAATCCGTATAGCTTGCTGAATCGGACTTATGAAATTGGTATGTCGGAAATTGCCAAATACGAAGGTGTAGGTTTGCTGGCTTATTCTCCACTGGCATTCGGTTATCTGACTGGTAAATTCCGCAATGGTGCACGTCCAGCCAATGCACGTGTGACTTTATTTTCACGTTTTAGCCGTTATAGCAATCCGGAAAGCGAGTGGGCCGTCGAGCAGTATGCACAACTGGCTGAGCAGCATGGCCTGACCTTAACCCAGTTGTCACTGGCTTTCATTAAACAGCAGTTCTTCGTGACCAGTACTATTATTGGTGCGACCAACTTGGATCAGCTCAAAGAAAACATTCAGGCGTTTGACGTGAATCTGTCTGAAGAAGTCTTGCAGGGCATTGAAGCCATTCACCGTCAGCAGCCCAATCCGGCACCATAATCACGATATTACCATTCTAAAACACCCTCTAAGCGAGGGTGCTTTTAATTTGATGAGTAAATTTGATGATAAACAACATAGCAAGAAAAGGATAAAGGCAGCATAATCAAAACAAGATTCATCAATAGGATTTAATAAAAATGAATAATGAAACGGATATTTCTAAATCCCAAGTACTAGCTATAGCAATATTCAATCTCGCTGAACAGTTGCAATTGCAAGAATCTGAGCTTGCATTAGTTCTGGATCTATCTAAAGCAGAATTATCGTCAATCATAAATCAAAAAGAATTAGAACCAGATACTACCGCAGGTAAAAGAGCAATAACTTTAATCAATATCTATCAGGCATTATTTAGCCTGAATGGTGGGGATTTGAGCTGGATGCGCCAGTTTATCAATTCACCTAACAAGCTTTTGGATCAGCAAATACCAAGATCCTTGATGCAAACAGAATATGGTTTGAGTGCAGTATTGCGATTACTAGGACGCTTGCAACCGCACTAAAGGTCTTTCTCTATTTTCTACCCATCCGAAAAATAGCAGAGTCAATTAAATCAAATATTCATTATTGATCTTCACCTTAAAAATTCTACTTTCGCTCACTTGAAATATTTTCATTGAATACCAATATTAATACTGATAACTCTGTCTTTTATTTAATTAAATTTTTGAAAAATATATAAAAAATTATTTGAAATTTTATTTCCAGCACCCATATATCCATCAAGTAGAAAATTTGTTGTGAGGAATAACAAGAATGCGTTTTGAGAAATTTACCAATCGCTTACAGCAAACCCTTTCCGATGCGCAATCTCTGGCAATGAGCAAGGATCATGCTGCCATTGAAGGGATTCACATCTTGTCCACCTTGATGGAAGAAGCATCGAATGTGAGCTTGCTGCAACAGGCAGGAGCGAACCTGCGTGACCTGCAAAGCAAAGTACAAACTGCGCTGAACAATGTAGCTACGCTCGGTAATCCCTCTGCCGATATCAATATCAGTCAGGAAGCAGCCAAAGCCCTGCATCTAGCGGACAGTTATGCACAAAAAGCAGGAGATGAGTTCCTGTCCACTGACTGGGTATTACTGGCACTTGCAGAAACGGGTGCCACCAAAACCTTATTAAATAGTGTTGGCGTAAAAACTGAAACTTTACGACAGGTCATTAATCAAATTCGAGGCGATGAAAAAGTCATGAGCAATAATCATGAAGATCAACGGGACTCACTGAATAAATATACGATTGATTTAACTGAACGTGCCATGGCTGGCAAACTTGACCCGGTGATTGGTCGTGATGATGAAATCCGTCGTACGATCCAGGTGCTGTCACGCCGTACCAAAAACAACCCGGTACTGATCGGTGAGCCAGGTGTCGGTAAAACTGCGATTGTCGAAGGTCTGGCACAACGTATTGTTAACGGTGAAGTTCCTGAAGGCTTGAAAGGCAAACGTGTATTATCACTGGACTTAGGTTCATTGCTGGCAGGTGCCAAATATCGTGGTGAGTTCGAAGAACGTCTGAAAGCCGTTCTGAAAGATCTGGCTAAACATGAAGGCGAAATCATCCTGTTCATTGACGAGCTGCATACATTGGTCGGTGCCGGTAAAGGCGATGGCGCCATGGATGCGGGTAACATGCTGAAACCTGCATTAGCGCGCGGTGAACTACGCTGTGTCGGTGCAACGACTCTGGATGAATATCGTCAGTACATTGAAAAAGATGCAGCTTTAGAGCGTCGTTTCCAGAAAGTGCTGGTGGATGAACCAAGCGTGGAAGATACCATTGCGATTCTGCGTGGTCTGAAAGATCGTTATGCAACTCACCATGGTGTGCAGATTCTGGATTCTGCAATCATTGCTGCGGCGAAAATGTCGCATCGTTACATCACAGATCGTCAATTGCCGGATAAAGCCATTGACCTGATTGATGAAGCAGCATCTCGTATCAAAATGGAGCTGGATTCTAAACCTGAAGCACTGGATAAACTCGAACGTCGTCTGATTCAGCTGAAGATGCAGCTTGAAGCGGTGAAAAAAGATGCAGACTCTGGTGCACAAAGCGAAGTGAAACATCTGGAAGAGCAGATTGCCACTGTAGAGAAAGAGTACAGCGAGCTGGAAGAAATCTGGCGTGCCGATAAAGCGCTGGTAGCAGGCAACAAAGATATTCAGGTGAAACTGGATCAGGCTCGCATTGCGCTGGAAAAAGCCCAGCGTGAAGGTGATCTGGCTGAAGCAGCACGTTATCAATACGGTGTGATTCCTGAACTGCAAAAACAGCTGGAACGTATTGAAGCGGCTGAAGAAAGTGAAGCACCAAAACTGTTACGTGACAAAGTCACTGACAATGAGATCGCTGAAGTAGTCAGTGCTGCGACCGGTATTCCTGTGGCGAAAATGCTGCAAGGTGAGCGTGATAAACTGCTGCATATGGAAGAATTCCTGCATAACCGTGTTGTTGGTCAGGAAGAAGCCGTAGTGGCTGTATCTAATGCTGTGCGCCGTTCACGTGCTGGCTTGTCCGATCCTAACCGTCCAAGTGGTTCATTCCTGTTCTTAGGCCCAACAGGTGTGGGTAAAACAGAATTGACTAAAGCTTTGGCGAACTTCCTGTTCGACAGTGACGATGCCATGATCCGAATCGACATGTCCGAATTTATGGAAAAACATTCGGTGAGCCGCTTGGTCGGTGCACCTCCGGGCTATGTCGGTTATGAAGAAGGTGGTGTGCTGACTGAAGCGGTGCGCCGTAAACCATATAGCGTGGTGTTATTCGATGAGGTCGAAAAAGCGCATCCGGATGTATTTAACATTCTGCTGCAAGTGCTAGATGATGGTCGTTTGACTGACTCGCAAGGTCGTGTGGTGGACTTTAAAAATACCGTGATTGTGATGACTTCGAACCTGGGTTCACAGGATGTCCGTGAACTGGGCGATAAAGCAACTCGTGAAGAAGTCCGTACAGTGGTGATGAATGCGGTATCGGAACATTTCCGTCCAGAATTTATCAACCGTATTGACGAGCTGGTGGTGTTCCATGCGCTAGAAAAAGACCAGATCCGTGGTATTGCCGATATCCAGTTGAACCGCTTGCGTCAACGTCTGGCAGAACGCGATATGCGTCTGTCTGTGGATGACAGTGCTTTCGATCAGTTAATCGAAGCTGGTTTCGATCCGTTGTATGGTGCGCGTCCATTAAAACGTGCGATCCAGCAACGTATTGAAAATGGTTTGGCACAAAGCATCCTGGCAGGTGAGTTTGGCCCTGGTGATACCATCGTCGTTCGTGGTGAAAGTGGCGAGCTGGTCTTTGAAAAAATGAAACTCAGCTAATAGAAGTTCTCCTCGCAACAAAAAAACCCAGCCTAGGCTGGGTTTTTCTTTATCTTATATTCACACCTTACATTTTTGGATGAGTAATTTTCCAGGCACGGTGAATTTTCTGGTTACGCTTGAAGTCTGGACCAATGGTTTCATGCGTGATTTCTTCCACGTCATATAAACCTTCAATCATTTCATCCATTTCGAAACCACGGTAGTTGTTCGAGAAATACAACGTACCGTCAGTGGTTAAACGGTTCATGGCACGTTTCAATAAAGAGACGTGGTCACGCTGAACGTCGAAAGTCCCGTAGAATTTTTTCGAGTTAGAGAATGTCGGTGGATCGATAAAGATCAGGTCATATTGTTCATGACCTTCTTTCAGCCATTCAAAACAGTCAGATGCAAAGAATTGATGTTGTTGATCGGCATGGTCTACAGTCAGGCCGTTTAGAACAAAGTTCTCTTTTGACCAGTTCAAATAAGTATTAGACAAATCGACACTGGTGGTACTCGCTGCACCACCTAAAGCTGCATGTAAGCTCGCCGTAGAAGTATAACTGTACAGATTCAGAAAGTGTTTACCTTTGGCTTCTTTGGCAATACGCAGACGCATCTGACGGTGATCCAGGAATAGACCGGTATCCAGATAATCGGTCAGGTTGACCAGAATCTTGGCTTGGCCTTCCTGGACGATAAAACGTTTAGACGCTGTACTTTGTTTGGTGTACTGGTTTTTACCTTCCTGACGGGCACGCGTCTTGATAAAGATCGCATCACGGCCCAAACCGGTCACGGCACGAATTGCCTGTAGAGCCAGGTTAAAACGTTTTTTTGCTTTTTCAGGATCGATTTTTTTCGGTGGTGCATATTCCTGAACATGCAGACGTTCGCCATACAGGTCGACTGCTACGTTAAAGTCTGGTAAGTCGGCATCATACAAACGCAGGCAGTGAATATTTTCTTTTACCACCCATTTTTTCAGGGTTTGCATATTCTTGGTCAGGCGGTTAGCAAATTCCATCGCACCTTCGATCGGCTCGAATTGTTGCGGCTGCCAGCTTTCCAGGAAAGGACGTGTGACTGCTGCCGGTTTTACTGTACCAAAACGGATATAGATTGGCAGTTTACCGTTCATCAAACGCAGAATTTGCGGGTCATTGAACGCCAAGACATCGGCCTGTTCCACCTGAGCAGCAATGACTGCGGCTTTTTGATTCGGGAAATTCTTTTGCAGCAGATTAGACAAACCCAGATACAAGGCACGGTTAGATGCCTTATCGCCCAGACGCTCACCATATGGTGGATTCGTCACAAAGAAGACTTTCTTGCCTTCAGCCTGGAAATCTGGCCAGTCATTTAAAGTACGCTCTTCGATCTTGATCTGATCAAGGGCTGATTCAAAACCTGCCGCAATAATGTTCTGTTTAGTGGCTTTCACCGCTTCCCAGTCGGCATCAAAGGCATAGAATTTCGGTAATGGATTTTCTAGCGCAGCTTTATGACGCTCAGCCGCTTCAGCTTTGATACCCATCCATAATTCATGGTCATGACCATTCCAGCCATTAAATCCGAAACGACGCACCAGACCTGGGGCACGATCAGTCAGAATCATCAGTGATTCAATAATAAACGTCCCTGAACCACACATTGGGTCAACTACAATATCTGGGTTGATGTCTTTCAGGCCGCCTTTTTGTAGGATCGCAGCCGCCAAGTTTTCCTTGATTGGTGCTTCAGTCATAAAGCGGCGATAGCCACGTTTATGCAGAGAATCACCGGATAAATCTAAACAATAAGTGTGTTCTTTTTTACCAGCCAGAATGTACATAGTAATTTCTGGCTGTTTGGTATCAATACTTGGGCGCTTGCCCACAGCTTCCATAAAGGAATCGACGACGCCATCTTTGGCACGTAGAGTCGCAAACTGGGTGTTGACCTTAATATCACGTTCAACGTGCAGACGAATTGCAAAGGTGCTTTGTGGTGCAAAAATCAGTGACCAGTCGAAGCTCATCGCACCTTCATAAAGCTCTTCTGCAACATCACGCGCATCGTGGGAGAATTCGATTTCATGCGTATGAATTGGCATCAGGACACGAGAAGCCAGACGAGACCACATACAGATGCGGTAAGCATTTTCAAGCGTGCCTTTGAAGGTCAGACGACCTGGGAAACGTTCAATATCCTGAACACCTAAACCTTTGATTTCTTCTTCTAATAAGGTTTCCAGACCATCGGCACAGGTGACCCAATAATTGCTTAAACGTGAAGAGGTATTCATAAAATAGAGAGACCGGAAAAGAATAAATAAAAAACTGCGTTCAGTTTAGCGTATTTTGCCTGTTAAAGCTTTGGAAATTTTTTAAAATCGAGCATATACAGCCTAGTTTTACTCCTCCTAAAAAGCACTAAATGTTGACTTAAAAAGCAAACTGAAAATTTATGAAATAGCTAAGATTACACAATACCAATAGGGGGAATTTTTGATTAAATCTTTTATTTTACAGATGGATATCTGATGAATATTAAACTAATTCACAATGCTAGCTCTTCAAGTGCGACCATGTTGTATGTGTGATTTAAAAAAATAAATAATCGGGTTATTGATGTGATGGATCTGATGCAGGGTTGTTCATATGCACCTCATGGCATCAACATTACTCTAAAAGTAAAAGCTAAAATTGGGTCACTTATGTCAAGTGATCGAGACTAAGAATTGATTAGCCAGACGAGGAGTGAATCTAAAACAAAAAAGACACTGATCTACGATTGCTCGAGGTAGAACAATTTTCATTCATATCAATTTATAACTCACATAACTTATTTATTAATTTTGGTACGTTTATTGCTCTATCTAATATCAATGAAGCTGTAATGCTGAGGGGAATCATTACAGCTTCATCTTTATTCTTAATTATTATTTCGGAGGGGCTTAGATGTTGGATCTTCAATTACGCAGGAATGAGGCATTTTCAATCGCTACCTTGATCTATGCACGTTTAAGACGAGTGACTGGGCGAGTAATTGATGCCATGTATCTTGCAGAAAATATCCACTATGCAAAGCATGTGATTGGGCTGGCAGAGCAGACTGAAGATCCTGAGTTATTACATCTGGTCAATCGTTTAAAAACCACTCTGGATTTATCGTCATTTTCAGAACTGCAGGCTGAAGAACAGGCGGAAAAGGAACTGATTTCTGTGGAACCAAGTGAAGAAGATATCTATCGCGCACAGGTTTCACATCATTATATTGGCGCATTGCGCTAATTGGGGGATTGGGTGTGGATGCTCCAGACTGAAGCACTCATGTTTAAATGAAAAAACAAGCATATAGATAGACAGGTTAAATTATCTTATTGAAAAAATACATGGGAATTTAAATTTCCATTCTTATTACCGAGATGGTTTTTGTACAACCGAGCTCTTTATCAACTATAAAGATTCGCTAATCTCTGTATAATACGTTGACTTAACGTATAAGGAATCTCTCATGCACTTGGCGGCATTGCATACACCGAGCCAGATTCAACTCAACAAAGCAGGTAATCTTAAACATTTCCTGACCATCGAAGGTCTTTCTAAAGAAACTCTTACAAAAATACTGGACACTGCGTTGTCCTTTTTTAATGACCAAAATCAGCTGATCACCAATAATTTGCTCGAAGGCAAAACGGTGATGAACCTATTTTTTGAAAATTCTACCCGAACGCGTACTACATTTGAGGCAGCGGCCAAACGTCTGTCTGCCAACGTGCTGAATATCGATATTGCCCGTTCAAGTACCTCTAAAGGTGAAACTTTACGTGATACCTTGTGGAATCTTGAAGCCATGGCGGCAGATATTTTCGTGGTACGTCATTCATCTTCAGGTGCAGCACACTTTATTGCCAAAGATGTCTGTCCAAATGTCGCTATTATTAATGCAGGGGATGGCCGTCATGCCCATCCAACTCAAGCGATGCTGGATATGCTGACTATTCGCCGCGAGACCAATAAAAAATTCGAAGATATGTCGATTGCGATTATTGGCGATATCAAGCATTCGCGTGTAGCACGTTCAGATGTGGCGGCACTGCAAACCTTAGGCTGTAAAGATATTCGCGTGATTGCACCGAATACGTTATTGCCATACGGTTTTGATGACTACAGTGAAGATGTACGCCTGTTCAATAATATGGAAGATGGCATCAAAGACTGTGATGTGATCATTACCTTACGTATTCAAAACGAGCGTATTGATTCGCCAGCGCTGTCTTCTCAGGCTGAATTCTACAAAATGTATGGCCTGAATAAAGAACGTCTCGCCATGGCCAAGCCGGATTGTATCGTGATGCATCCAGGACCAATGAACCGTGGTGTGGAAATTGATTCCAGTATTGCAGACGGTCCGCAATCCGTGATTCTGAAACAGGTTACTAACGGGATTGCAGTACGTATGGCGGTACTGGCTCTTGCGATGCAGGGTCAGTTACAGGAACAGGGTTTGATTGAAGCGATTGCGGTATAAGGAATAAGTCATGTCTATTGTAAAAATTGAAAATGTCCGTGTTCTTGACCCAATCCAAAACACTGATTCAGTCGAAACGGTTTATCTGGAAAATGGTAAACGTATTGCAGAAACTGCTCACGTCTCTGAAACCATTGATGGGCAGGGCAAATGGCTGATGCCAACCATGGTGGATCTGTGTGCACGTTTACGAGAACCGGGCCAGCAGCAACACGGAACTTTAAAGTCTGAAGGTAAGGCTGCACGTGAAAACGGTATTCTGCATGTCTTTACCCCGCCAGATTCCAAACCGATTGTGCAGGATAATGGTGCGCTGATTCATGGTCTGGTTGAAAAAGCCATGCTGGATGGTGGCATTTATTTGCAAGTGATCGGTGCGCAAACTCAAGGTTTGCAAGGTCAGCAACCAGCCAATATGGCAGGTTTAAAAAAGGGTGGTTGTACTGCGGTTTCTAATGCCAGTGCGCCGTTTGCCAATGATGATGTGGTATTGCGTACACTTGAATATGCAGCGGGCTTGGACCTGACTGTAGTGTTCTATGCAGAAGAGCCGCAAATTGCCAAAGATGGTTGTGTGCATGAAGGCTTTATTGCTTCACGCCAAGGCTTGCCAATGATTCCATCGCTAGCGGAAACTGTGGCCATTGCCAAATACCTGCTCATGATTGAAGCAACTAAAGTACGTGCTCATTTTGGCTTGTTATCTTGTGGTGCATCAGTAGAACTGATTCGTATTGCTAAAGAAAAAGGCTTGCCAGTAACTTGTGATGTCGCTATGCACCAATTGCATCTGACTGACCATCTGATTGATGGCTTTAACTCTCTTGCACACGTGCGTCCACCATTACGTTCTGAATCTGACAAAGAATTACTGCGTCAGGGCGTAAAATCTGGTGTGATTGATGCGATCTGTACCCATCATGAACCCCTGAGCAGCTCTGCCAAAATGGCACCCTTTGCGGAAACACAGCCTGGCTTTACCGCGTTTGATACCTACGTACCGTTCGGTATCCAACTAGTGAATGAAGGCTTCTTTACGCCGTTGGAATGGGTGGAGAAAGTCACAGTTGCTCCTGCGAAAGTCGCCAGTATGTTTGAGCGTTGGAAAGCGGAAGCAGGCTGGGTACTGGTTGATCCAGAACAGGAGTGGACATTAAGCAAAGAAACGATCGTTTCTCAAGGTAAAAATACACCACTGCTCAATCAAAAAGTGAAAGGTAAAGTGCTGCAAACTTTTATTGCTGCATAACACTTACATTTCGCGTTTACAAAAAGTCAGCTTCGGCTGACTTTTTTATATCTTAATTAAAATAGTAGAAAAGTTAGCCCTATATAAACAGTGAAACTTTATGATATCAGTACAATTATTAACATTCCAAAGAGGGTGGGTCGCTACACTGATTAAATATTAAACATTATAAATCAGAATAATGGTGATCTTGATGAATACAGATTTAATTGAACGTTTAAAGAGTGATGTGACCGCCATTGTGCTGCAAGGTGAAACTGAACATCTATTTGCCAAGGATCAGGCCTTAGCCCAATTCTATCCTGTATTGTTAAGTATTCTTCGTGCAAGACCGGCCTGGATTGAAAGTTTCGGTCAGCAACTTAATCCCAAGATTGATGAATTATTTAATAATAATCCGACCCTAAAACAACAATTCCTGGCTCAGTTAGATTCAACTGCACCTCAAGATGAAATTGAACAGACCCTGAACCGGGCAATTGTTCCAACCATGAACTTCTTGCAAGCAGAAGCGGGTGCACCCACTGCTGAAGCAGTAGGCCATTTGTTAGATACCCATGCAGACTCGATTCAACGGGCATTACCAGTCTGGGCTGGCCCCATACTGGCATCTCTAGGCGTATCTCCGCTGGCGGGACAAAACCTGAACCGCGCACCGGGTCTGGCTTCTGAACCGGAGGCAGAGCCGGTACTGACTGAAGAGAAAAAGGCAGTAGTGTTCTGGCCATTTATTCTCCTCGTGATTATTGCTGCAATTATCTTATTCTTCTTCCGTGGATGCCTGCGTGATGATGATCCGGATGAATTGCGAAATGCTCAAGCGGTGAGTGAAGCTGCTGCAACGAACCCTGCAATTTTAAAAATCAGCACAGGTAGTCAGGGTGAAATCGTCAACTGTCAGGTACAGATGAATGATCCGAAATATATGCAGATTTTGCAAAATGAAATCAAACAGATCTTTAATTACAGTATTGGCTGTGGTGCAGTAGCCAATGAGAATTACCACTCAGAATTTATTGATCAGGATACGATTCCATCTGTATTGAAACTGCTGCAAGGCATGTCAAATGTGACTTTGACTTGGGCGGGTAATCAGGTGTCTGTACAGGCAGCAAACAGTGCGGATGCACAGCGTTTGGCAGGTCAGATTCGTGGTCTGGCTAAAAATGTAGAAGTCGTGACCCAAAAACCAGTTGATATGGATGAGGCGATCAATACAGCCAATACCGAGGCTAAAAAAGCTTTAGACGAACTTCAGATGGAAAATATTGAGGCGCTGGATGTTGCAACTGCCTTAAACCTGCAAATTATTCATTTTGCGACAGGTTCTACAGAAATTCCTGAAGTGAATAAAAGCTTGCTGGATCAGACCGCAGCTTTATTGCAATATGCCAAAGATGTACGTCTAACCGTAATAGGCCATACTGATACGGAAGGCAGCAGCACTCAAAATCAGGAGCTGTCTTTAAAACGTGCTCAAGCCATTGTGAATTATCTGGTGCAGAAAGGGGTGAACCCGGCGCAGTTACAACCAGTAGGTATGGCGGCGAATCAGCCTGCTCAACCGAATGCGACTTCAAACGGTCAGTATCAAAACCGTCGTGTAACTTTTGAAGTTATGAGTACCGAAGATGGCCGTGTCCATACTGTAGATAATGAAGGCGTAGTTGAAAAGAAAGCCAGCTAAATAATTCTTTCATCATAAAAAAAGGACGAATGATTCGTCCTTTTTTATTTGTTATAAATTAAGAGAAGACAGGTGGGGTATAAGTCAGGGTTCTTCCCAGGAACCAGAGTAAGAACAGTACCAACGGAAGATGAAAGACCAGTTGGGTCACTGTAAAACCGATCACATCTTTAGCCTTTAACTTTAGGATCCCCAGCATGGGGAGCATAAAGAAAGGATTAATCAGATTGGGTAAGGCTTCGGCTGCATTGTAAATCTGGACAGACCAGCCCAGATGCACTTTCAGGTCATGTGCGGCCTGCATCACATAAGGCGCTTCAATAATCCATTTTCCTCCACCAGAAGGAATGAAGAAGCCTAGAATAGCTGAATAAATTCCCATCACCACTGCAAAGGTTTCCTGCGAGGCAATCGAAACGAAGAACTCGGCGATATAGTGCGATAGGGACAGGTCAGCAGAATTCAGGGCATTGGTCATCATAAAGGCGATGCTGCCATAAAGCGGAAACTGGATCAGCACCCCTGAAATGGCCGGCACAGCTTTGGACACAGCATTGAGAAAATTACGTGGTGTACCATGTAAAGCTACACCCAAAATCAGAAAGATAAAGTTATAGGTGTTTAAGCTGGAGATTGCCAGAATAGGATTACTTTTGGAAAACTCGTTAAACATCCAGACCAGACCCAGAACCACAATCAGAATACTTAAGATTGGCGAGTTTTCCAGCCAGTCACCCGGCCGTTTATGGGTCACGGTTTCAGTCTTTTCTTCTTCAATCTGGATCGGGAAGTGATCAATAGTTTTAATATGATTGCCTTTGGGCGCAGACCAGTAGGCAATGGCAATCGAAGCAATAATCAAGACTGCTGTCATGATCATGGATTGCGGCAGGAAAATCGTTTCAGTAAATGGAATCACACCAGTCAGATTATAAAGTGGTTCTGGTAGACTGGATTTGTTGGCTTGTAATTGCGCTGCTGAAGAGCTGATACCCAGTGCCCAGGTTGCGCCCATCCCGATAATCGCTGCTGCGGCAGCCGCACGGTAATCCATATTCAGTTCTTTACGCTGCGCTAGCGCAATCACCAGAAGTGCGGTTAGAACCGTACTCATCGCCCAGTTAATCAGGGAAATCAGTAGACTAACAGTGGCGACGAGAACGATGGCTCCACGTCCAGAATGAGGAATGCGCGCCATTTTCTGAATCAGTAATTGCATCGGTTTGGAAACCGAAACTACATAACCCACCACGATCAGCATACACATCTGTAAGGTAAAGGGAATCAGACTCCAGAATCCGTCACCAAATGAAATCGCGACGTCTTGTGCCGGCGCACCAATGCCAATCGCGGCAATCGCAACGATGATGACACCGAGTAGGGCAAAGATATAAGAGTCCGGAAACCATTTTTCAGACCAGTCGCTGACGCGCATGGCAAAGCGCTGCAAGATATTTTGTTGAGTTTGCATGATTAAAATCCATTTATTCTGCATTTGTTATTAAGAAGTGGCTTTCTTCAGCCAAAAAGAAACCCTTAAAAATTTTCATTTTAAGGGCTGGAAAAAATCAGGCTGCTTTACGGAGTAAAGGTACGCCGGTGACTTTCTGAATTTCATCAAAACTGACATCGGGTGCCAGTTCTACAAGTTGAATACCTTCAGGTGTGACATCCAATACACCTAAGTCAGTAATAATCCGGTTCACTACGGCCTGACCAGTAAGCGGAAGACTACATTGTGAGACAATTTTAGGCGTACCATCTTTGGCGCAGTGTTCCATCAGCACCACAACTTTTTGCACACCTGCGACCAGATCCATGGCACCACCCATGCCTTTGACTTTCTTGCCTGGAATCATCCAGTTGGCTAGATCACCATTTTCTGAGACTTCCATAGCCCCCAGAATGGCGATATTGACATGACCGCCACGGATCATGGCAAAGGAGTCGGCACTAGAAAAGAAAGAAGCACCTTTGCGGGCAGTTACCGTCTGTTTGCCAGCATTGATCAGGTCTGCATCCACAGTATCGGCCGTTGGAAATTCTCCAATACCCAGCAGGCCATTTTCAGACTGTAGCCAGACATTAATATTCTCTGGAATATAATTTGCGACTAAGGTTGGCAGACCAATACCCAGATTCACATAGAAACCATCTTCAAGTTCCTGTGCGGCGCGCTGCGCCATTTCATTACGTGTCCAAGCCATGATCAAGCCTCCGCCTTTAAAGTCATCTGTTCAATCCGTTTTTCCGGTTGGGTATTCAGTACAATCCGGTTCACATAAATGCCGGGAAGATGAATTTCATCTGGATCAAGGGCACCGATCTCGACAATTTCTTCGACTTCAGCAATGGTCACTTTGCCAGCCATGGCACAGACCGGATTGAAGTTCTGGGCAGTTTTACGGAAAATCAGGTTACCGGCTTTATCGGCCTTATAAGCTTTCACCAAAGCCACATCCGCAGTTAAGGATTCTTCCAGAATATAAGACTTACCATTGAATTCGCGGACATCTTTACCTTCAGCAATAACGGTACCGACACCAGTCGCGGTATAGAAAGCGGGAATACCTGCACCACCGGCACGTAATTTTTCCGCCAACGTGCCTTGTGGAGTCAATTCTACTTCAAGTTCACCGCTTAAGTATTGGCGTTCAAATTCCTTATTCTCGCCCACATAGGAAGAGATCATCTTTTTAATCTGTTTGGTTTCCAGCAATAGCCCCAAGCCAAAGCCATCGACACCGGCATTATTGGAAATACAGGTGAGACTTTTGGCACCGGTTTCTTTTAAAGCTGCAATTAGGGCTTCTGGAATACCACATAGACCAAAACCGCCTACCGCCAAGGTATGTCCATTCTGAACCACGCCGTCTAAAGCGGCTTTTGCACTGTCATACACTTTATTTGACATTTTTACCTCGATTTATTCTTCTCTTGCAGATCTCTTTCATCTAAAGATCTGCTGATTTCTATCCATGAGGACTTATAGAGTGTCCGGCTATTTCAAGTTTTTAAGCACAGGCTTTTTGCCAATAGGCATTGGCATAATTGGATGGATTATTGCGTTGTAATACCTCGCTGATATTACGGCTGGCCTGCATCAAAGCATCCAGTTGAATACCGGTTTCAAAGCCCATCTTGGAGAGCAGGTAATACAGGTCTTCAGTTGAAACATTGCCGGAAGCACCTTTGGCATAAGGACAGCCACCGAGACCGGCAATAGAGGAGTCAAATACCCGAATCCCTTGCAGCAATGACTGGTAAATATTAGCGATGGCCATGCCATAGGTATTATGAAAATGACCGGCTAGCACTTTACTATCAATTTCTGAAAGACAGGCATCCCAGACGTTCTTCACGCGATCCGGAGTTGCCGTACCAATGGTTTCACCTAATGACACTTCATAGCAGCCCATGTCTAGTAGACGCTGTGTAACTTTGACGACCTGCTTCGGATCAATTGCACCTTCATAAGGGCAGTCCACCATACAAGAGACATAGCCACGCACCTTGACATCATTTGCTTTGGCAGCTGCCATCACATCTGCAAACTTCTCAAAGCTTTCATCAATCGAGCAGTTGATATTCTTGTGGGTAAAGCTTTCAGAAGCTGCGGTAAATACCGCAACTTCTTTACAATCCACAGCCAGCGCTGATTCAAAACCTTTCATGTTTGGCGTCAGCAAACTGAACTGGATATTCGGATCTTTAGGCAAGCTGGCAAATAGCGTATCGCTATCTGCCATCTGTGGAACCCATTTGGCTGAAACACAGGAGCCGACCTCAATCGCCTGCAAACCTGTTTTCATCAGGTCCAGAATCAGATTTTTACGGTCATCTAGTGTTAAAGGTGTTTTTTCGTTTTGCAGGCCATCGCGTGGCCCGACTTCTACGATTTTAACGAAATCTGTCATGCAACTTCCTCCGCTAGAGGCTGAAACTCAACCAGTTCATCACCGGCTTTAACCTGATCACCTTTCTGGAAGTATGAGTTTGCGATAATGCCATCATGCGGAGCGCGAATGGTATATTCGATCTTCATTGCTTCCAAGGTCAGCAGTACATCGTCTTTTTTCACTTTGTCATTTGCCGCGACCAGAACCTGAGTAATCACGCCAGGCATTGGCGCAGTCAAGTTATTTTCAGTCCCTTGTTCATCCTGGTTATTAAAGTCATTTTTCAAATAATTGAACTTGTAGCTTTGACCATTCTGGAACAGGGTAATGCCATGCTCAGTCTGGCTAAATGCCAGTTTCTGCTGCTGACCCGCAAGATTTAACTGGAGTAGGTGTTGATCAAGCAGCTCACCCTGGATGGTAAGTGTCTGGCCTTCATAATTTGCCAGGAAACTATTTTCTAGCGCTTTAAAGCTCACCACACGTAAAACGTCATTACATTGTAATTTAATTGTGTAGTTATTTTGCTGATTCAGACGCCAAAATGCCTTTTGCTGCCAGACGGGATTATTGCTAGTCGGGTTTTGAGCCAGACGCGATA
Source organism: Acinetobacter sp. YH12137 (assembly GCF_013418535.1). Lineage (NCBI taxonomy): Bacteria > Pseudomonadati > Pseudomonadota > Gammaproteobacteria > Moraxellales > Moraxellaceae > Acinetobacter > Acinetobacter sp. YH12137. Next base: position 17,831 of record NZ_VPBW01000017.1, read on the forward strand.
ACAGTTCAACCAAGGCTGCAGTGACCACTAATTCTGCACTGATATCAGCAGATGGTTTGAGTAGGAACTCTTCTTCACGTTGAATCAGGCCAGTATCGAGATGGGCATTTTTAAATGAATCACATAATACTAAGCGATCAAGAAAAGCGATGTTATTGCCAAGACCATCGACATGAAACTGACCCAAGGCATGATGCATCTGGGTTAAAGCAGCTTCACGGTTTTTGCCCCAAACAATCAGTTTGGCAATCATCGGATCATAATAGGTGCTGATTTCATCACCTTCGACAATGCCACTATCCACACGCACGCTGTCATTTTGTTCTGGATAGTGCAAATAGCTGATCTGACCGATGGCAGGAATAAAACCTTTTTCTGGTTCTTCGGCATAAACACGGGCTTCCAGTGCATGACCGTGTATCTGTAATTCATGCTGCTGTTTCGGTAAAGGTTCACCGAACGCTACACGTAACTGCCATTCCACCAGATCCTGACCGGTGATCATTTCAGTGACTGGATGCTCAACCTGCAGACGGGTGTTCATTTCCATGAAGTAAGCAGTACCGTCTTGCTCAACGATGAACTCGACTGTACCGGCACCGACATAATTTACAGCACGTGCAGCATCAATTGCGGCTTGGCGCATCGCCTCAAGTTTGTCTTCTGGCATTTTAGGTGCAGGTGCTTCTTCCAGAACTTTCTGGTGACGACGCTGCACGGAGCAATCACGTTCAAACAGATGCACATAATTGCCATGTGTATCACCAAAGACCTGAACTTCAATATGGCGTGGCTGCACGACATAGCGTTCAATCAGCACATCTTCATTGCCGAAGCTGGAACGTGCTTCGCTTTTACAGGAAGCGAGTGAACTCAGGAAATCTTCACTACGCTCGACCAGTCGCATGCCTTTACCGCCACCGCCAGCACTAGCCTTGATCAGTACTGGATAGCCAATACTGTCAGCTTGTTGTTTCAAGAAATCGGCATCCTGATTGGTACCATGATAGCCGGGGGTTAAAGGTACACCAGCTTTTTCCATTAAGGCTTTAGAGGTCGCTTTCAGACCCATTGCTAAGATCGCATCCACTGGCGGACCAATAAAGACAATGTTGTTATCCTGACAGGCCAGGGCAAACTGGTCATTTTCAGACAGGAAACCATAACCTGGATGAATGGCCTGAGCACCGGTAGTTTTTGCTGCCTGAATAATACGTTCAATCTGTAAATAACTTTGTGCAGCAGGTGATTCACCAATATGGATGGCTTCATCTGCCAGTTTGACATGCTGTGCCTGTGCATCGGCATCGGAATATACGGCAACGGTGGCAATCCCTAACTTTTTCGCTGTACGAATCACACGGCAGGCAATTTCACCACGATTGGCAATTAAAATCTTTTCAAACATCCTACGATCCTTCTTGTTGTTATGCCGTGGTCTTAATCCAGGCCGGGCTTTGTTTGTTTAAAAATGCATTCAGTCCATTTTTCGCCTCATCTCCCTGGCGAACATGGGCAATATGCTGTGCGGTTTTAAACAGCAGATCTTCAGTCAGGACCTGTTGATCGACCAGTTGAATCAGCTGTTTTGAGGCGTTTTGCGCTGCTGGTCCACCGAGTAAGAGCGCTTCCACAATCTCATCAATTTTGCTGTCGAGCTGTTCTGGTGCAGTCACTTCATGTGCCAGACCAATGGTTTTCGCCTGTTCAGCTGAGATTCGCTCAGCAGTCAGGAAATAACGTGACGCCTGACGGGCGCCAATCGCACGAATCACATACGGACTAATGGTCGAAGGGGCTAATCCTAAACGTACTTCAGACGTTGCAAACTTGGCATCAGTGCTGGCGATACAGATATCACAAGCGGATGCCAGTCCCATACCGCCGCCAAAAGCAATTCCATGGACACGGGCAATCGTCGGTTGTTTTAATGTCGCCAGACTTTGCAACATTTTTGCCAGTTTGAGAGCATCGGCTTCATTGTCTGCCTGTGAGGCCTGACCGGCCTGTTTCATCCAGTTCAGATCTGCACCCGCAGAGAAGCTTTTGCCTCGGCCTGCCAGAATCACCACGCGTACGTCATCACGCTGATTTAAAGACTGGAAACAGGCATGTAGCTCTTCAATGACCTGGGTATTAAATGCATTGTGCAATTCAGCGCGATTAATCCAGACCGTTGCTACCTGATTCTGCTGTTCGAGCTGTAAAAATTGATAGTCCATTTTTGTCACCTCTTACATGCGGAACACGCCGAATTTGGTTGGCTGGATTGGTGCATTCATCGCTGCAGCCAGACTTAGGGCCAGGACTTCACGCGATTGCGCTGGATCAATGACACCGTCATCCCATAAACGCGCAGAAGCATAATAAGGATGGCCTTGGCGTTCATATTGGTCACGAATTGGCTGTTTAAACTGGTCTTCTTCTTCAGCTGACCAGGTTCCACCTTTTTGCTCAATCTGATCGCGTTTCAAAGTCGACAATACGCTAGAGGCCTGTTCACCGCCCATCACTGAAATACGCGAGTTTGGCCAGGTCCACATAAAGCGTGGCGAGTAAGCACGGCCACACATGCCATAGTTACCGGCACCAAAAGAACCGCCAATCACCAGAGTCAGTTTAGGCACATTGGCTGTCGCGACGGCCATCACCAGCTTGGCACCATTTTTAGCAATACCTTCATTTTCATACTGACGACCCACCATAAAGCCGGTGATGTTTTGCAGGAAGATCAGCGGAATATTGCGCTGGGTACATAGTTCAATAAAATGCGCGCCTTTTTGCGCAGACTCAGAGAATAAAATTCCATTGTTGGCAATAATTCCAACTGGCATTCCATAGAGCTTGGCAAAGCCAGTGACCAGGGTAGTCCCAAAGCGTGCCTTGAATTCGTCAAAGCGTGAACCGTCGACAATACGCGCAATCACTTCACGGATATCAAACGGTTTACGTGCATCGCTTGGCACAATGCCATACAGCTCTGAACTGTCAAAACGCGGTGCTTCAATTTCATCTGCAGTTTTATTTGGCTTTTTATTCAGGTTCGCCACAATGTTGCGGGCAATGGCAATTGCGTGTTCATCATTTTCTGCCAGATGATCGGCAACCCCAGATAAACGGGTATGTACATCACCACCACCTAAGTCTTCACTAGAAACCACTTCACCGGTTGCCGCTTTCACCAGAGGAGGGCCGCCGAGGAAAATCGTGCCTTGATTACGCACAATAATGGTTTCATCTGACATCGCTGGCACATAAGCACCACCTGCCGTACAGCTACCCATTACCACTGCAATCTGGGCAATACCCAGACTCGACATACGTGCCTGATTGTAAAAGATACGACCGAAGTGATCACGATCCGGGAATACTTCATCCTGTAAAGGCAGATAAGCACCACCAGAATCGACCAGATAAATACATGGCAAATGATTCTGCTCGGCAATTTCCTGGGCTCGTAAATGCTTTTTCACCGTAAGTGGATAATAAGTACCGCCTTTGACTGTGGCATCATTGGCCACGATCATGCAGGTTACGCCATTCACCTGACCCACACCAGCGACTACACCTGCTGCAGGAACATCATCCTGATAAACCTGATAGGCAGCCAGTTGACCGATTTCCAGAAAAGCCGTGCCTGGATCAATTAAATGATTAATCCGTTCACGCGGCAGTAATTTGCCGCGATCCAGATGTTTCTGACGGGCAGTTTCTCCGCCACCCAAGGCAATTTTTTCTACTTTCTGTTTCAGGTCATCCACCAGTTGCAGCATGGCAGCCTGGTTGGTCTTAAACTCTTCACTACGTATATTGATTTTGCTCTGTAACTGATTCATGACGAACATCCTTGTTTTATTCTAAGTGTTAATGTTTAGGCTGTTTCGTTGAAGAGCTCACGGCCAATGAGCATGCGGCGGATTTCGGAAGTTCCGGCGCCAATTTCATAGAGTTTGGCATCGCGCCATAAACGGCCTGCAGCAAATTCATTGATATAACCGTTCCCACCTAGGGTCTGAATGGTTTCACCCGCCATCCAGGTGGCTTTTTCAGCGGCATATAAAATGGCACTGGCAGCATCTTTACGCAGGCTACGGCTATGATCGGCCTTGTCACATTCAGCGCCGACCGCATAAACCAGTGCCTTACATGCCAGCCAGGTAGAGTACATGTCAGCAATTTTGCCTTGCATCAACTGGAATTCACCCAGTGCCTGACCAAACTGCTTGCGGTCATGAATATAAGGAATCACGGTATCCATGCAGGCATCCATAATGCCCAATGGACCAGCACTGAGAACCGCACGTTCATAGTCCAGACCGCTCATCAGCACTTTGGTTCCATTGCCGACACCGCCAAGCACGTTTTCTTTCGGAACTTCAACATTGTCAAAAAACAGGGGATAAGTATTCGAACCACGCATGCCCAATTTGTCTAAATGAGTGCCGTGACTAAAACCTGGCATATTTTTCTCAACCAGAAAAGCAGTCATGCCTTTGGCACCAGCTTGTAAATCGGTTTTGGCATAGACGACAAGTACATCGGCATCACCACCGTTAGTGATCCACATCTTGGAACCATTGAGTAGATAATGATCGCCTTTATCTTCAGCTTTCAGTTTCATGCTGACTACATCTGATCCGGCATTCGGCTCAGACATTGCCAATGCACCAACATATTCGCCAGAAATCAGTTTTGGCAGGTAACGCTGTTTTTGTTCTTCATTACCATTTCGCTTAATTTGGTTAACACATAGGTTAGAATGGGCGCCATAGGACAAACCAATGGATGCTGAAGCACGGGAAATTTCTTGCATGGCAATAATATGGGCCAGATACCCCAGATTGGTACCGCCATATTCTTCACTGACCGTTAAACCAAGTAGGCCCATATCACCAAATTTTTTCCAGAGGTGAGCCGGGAATTCATTGTCACGGTCAACTTGCTGGGCAATTGGGGCAATTTCCTTGGCGCAAAAAGCGGCCACTGAATCACGAAGCGCAATAAGAGTTTCATCCAAACCGAAATCTAAGCTTTGTAAATTCATTCTTCATCCATCCTGAGATTATATTTGTTGTGTCCAAAAGCATTTTTGTTGTGCTTGTTTTTTTAACATACAACGAAAAATTAAAAAAGTGAACCTATATTCACAAAATGATTTACAATTCATTTTATCTGGTTGAGAATAAGATTATGAGTTATAAAAGATCATCACTGATGCAGGAACGAATGGAACAAAATCGTTTGTCGATTTTACAGTCTGCTCGTGAACTGATTACTCAAGGGGGCTTTAAAGAGGCGTCGATTCAGGCGATTGCAGAACGCGCAGGCGTTTCTACAGGGCTGGTATATCGATATTTTGAAAACAAAAGCCAGATTTTGATTGAGGTTTTGTCGGCAGCGATTCAGCACGAAGTTGGAATTCTTGTTTCCATTGCCGGGTCGGATTTGTCGCCAAAACTGAAATTGCAAAAATCTGTTACAACTTTTGTGAAACGTGCCATGAATAGCCCCCAGTTGGCGTATTCACTTATGTTTGAACCGGTTGATCCGGAAATGGAACATGAGCGTTTTCGCAGTAAACAGCTGCTTAAACAAAGCATTAAGGAAATCCTGGCCGAAGGAAAGGTGAATGGAGAGTTCGAGTTTGAAGATTTAAATACGGCAGCTTTGGGTGTGGTCGGTGCCATGACCTTTGTCGTGATTGAACCTTTAAATCCGTCCCGTAATGTAATGTTTGATCAGAACTACAAGGATCACTTTGTCAAACAGATTGCCGATTTTTGTGTTAACGCAGTACATCGACAGGAGGGAAATTCAGCAGCATAGACGCACAAAAACAGGCACATAGACAAGGTCGTCGTGGTCATAAAACAATTAGTAAAGTTGAAAATCAGAATTACAAAGAATCAAGGAGATCGATTCAATGACACAAGTACGGTTAAGCTATGCCTATGGAACCAGCAGCCAGCCTTTATTGGGTATGACGATTGGTGAAAAATTTGATCAGGCTTGCGAACAATATGCAGATCGCGATGCAGTTGTCAGTATGCATCAGAACATACGCCTGAGTTATCGGCAGCTACAGGATCAGGTCAATGCCTTTGCCTGTCAGCTGCTGAAATTGGGTATGCAAAAAGGTGACCGTCTGGCGATCTGGTCGCCGAACTGTGTGGAATGGACTATTACCCAGTTCGCAGCTTTCAAGGCAGGCATTATTCTGGTTAACCTGAATCCGGCCTATAAAAGCAATGAGCTGGAATATGTCCTGAATAAAGTGTCCTGTAAGGGACTGGTCATTGCATCGCAGTTTAAAACCACGGACTATCAGGAAATCCTGACCAAAATTGCGCCTGAATTAAAACAGGCTGAAAATAAATTACTGAATGCAGAGCGTCTCCCACATTTAAAGCATGTCATTAAAATTGATGAGCAGCAGCATACTGGCATTCATCGTTTTCAGGATTTAATGCCTACACCAAGTGCTCAAGAGCTGGAACAGCTGCAACAGATCTCCACTGATTTGCAGTTCGATGAAACTATCAATATCCAGTTTACTTCGGGAACTACAGGTAACCCTAAGGGTACAATGCTGACCCATAACAATATTTTAAATAATGGTTACTTTGTCGGTGAGGCGATTCACTTAAGTCCAGAAGACCGTGTCTGTATTTCTGTTCCACTATTCCACTGCTTTGGCATGGTAATGGGCAATCTGGCCTGTATTACCCATGGTTCAGCCATGATTTATCCATCTGCCGTATTTAATCCGCTGGAAACCTTAAAAGCCATTCAGCAGGAAAAATGTACGGCAGCTTATGGCGTACCGACCATGTTTATTGCCGTACTGGAACATGAGCAGTTTGACGAATTTGATCTATCCAGTCTGCGTACCGGCATTATGGCGGGTAGCCCGTGTCCGCAGGAAATTATGCAGCGCGTGATTGAGCGGATGCATATGTCCGAAATTACCATCTGTTATGGCATGACTGAAACTGCTCCGGTAAGTGCCCAGAGTTCTACTGAAGACAGTGTTGAACGTCGTGTCAGTACAGTTGGCCGTGTCCATCCGCATCTGGAAGTGAAAATTGTCGATGAAAATGGTAAGGTGGTGCCGCGCGGTCAATTGGGTGAACTGTGTGTGCGTGGTTATTCCGTGATGCTCGGTTATTGGGAGGACCAGGACAAGACGCAGGAAGTGATTGATGCAGCACGCTGGATGCATACCGGTGATATTGCTGAAATGGATGATGAAGGTTTTGTCAAAATTAAGGGACGTATCAAGGATGTGGTCATTCGTGGCGGTGAAAACCTGTTCCCGAAAGAAATTGAAGATTTCCTTTATACCCATCCAGCGGTGTCGGATGTGCAGGTGATTGGCGTGCCAGACCATAAATATGGTGAAGAGCTTTGTGCCTGCATTATCCTGCATGAGAATGATCCATGTACCGAAGAAGCCATCCGCCAGTATTGTGCCGAGCATATTTCTCACAATAAAGTGCCGCGTTATGTGCGTTTCTTCCATGAATTTCCAATGACGGCTTCAGGTAAGGCACAGAAGTTCAAGTTGCGTGAATTTATGCGTGAAGAATTAAATTTAAAAGAGATTGCTTAAATTAATTAAAGCTAAGTTTAAATAGTATTTGATCAGATGACCTGGCGGCATGGATGCCGCCGTTTCATTGTATGGCAAGGATGCCATATCAATGAAACAGAGGGGTTTGGTTACTTTGCCCAGTCAAAGTAACGAAGCACCTGCACAATGGAAGAAGAATCCATCTTGCAAATTGAGGTCATGTATTTAGCAATTTCTTTTAATAGATAAAAATCTATTTCTATATAAATCAGAGTAAACAGATGGCAAAAAACTTTCACAGTGAAGTGGTGGTCGCCAGTTATGATGATCATATCCGTAAACTGATTCCTGGCTATGAACTGGTGCATCAACAGATTGAAGCAATACTCAGTACTGAGCTTCCAGAAAATGCACATATCCTGATTGTGGGTTGCGGAACTGGTTATGAACTATCTTATTTATTGCAACAGCATCCAAACTGGACATTTACTGCGATTGATCCTTCCGCTGCAATGCTTGAGCAGGCAAGGAAGCAGCTGGCTTCTATTGGCGCTGAACAACGAGTTCAGTTTATACAGTGCACCACTCAGGAACTGGATCAACAAAATTCATTCGATGCTGCACTCGCTATTTTAGTCGTCCATTTTATTCCTGAACCTCAGAAATCTGATTTTTTTCAGGCTATCTATCAGAGCCTTAAAGCTGGCGGGATCGGATTGACCTATGATCTGATGCAACCAGAAGATGAGAATGAATTAAAGGTAATGCAAAAAATGGCACAGCAAACCGGACTTAGTGTGCAGCAAAGCGAAAATATGCTGGCCAGATTGCAGCAGGACTTTTTCCTGATTTCAGTAGAAGATTCAAATGAACTTTTAACAAAAGTCGGATTTAAACAGCGCAAAATTTATAGTCAAATCATGAATTATTATGGTTTTTTACTCAGAAAATAAAGATCATGAAACTTTATATGAATTTTAAAGTTTAAGAGAATAATCAAGGAAGTTTAAGAATAATGTCAGCATATTATAGTTTGATCCAGCGCGAGCAGCATACAGATGGCAGTAATACTGCCTATTATCGTTCCAATATTCATGCTCAAGGTGCGTGGAATCCTCATGAACAGCACATGGCGCCAGCAACCGGTATTCTATGTGTTGAACTAGAACAGTTTCAGCCTAGATCAGAAATGCGCATTGGCCGGGTTGGACTGGATATTTTTGGGTTGATTGCATTTGGTGAATTTTCTATTACTACACGCATGATCCGTCCTGGCAAAACTATTGAACTGATTGAGGCGGAAATGTGTGCCAATGGAAAAACCTGTATCGTTGCTCGTGCCTGGAGGATGCTGACTTCGGATAGCCGGGCCATTGCAGGTATCGAAGATTTTCCGATTGAAAGCCCTGAGTTTTTACCGGTTTGGGAGGGTATGAGTTGCTGGCCGGGCGGTTATATTCAAAGTATTGAAACCCGTGCACATCCTGATCATCGTGCAGGCAAAGGCATTGTCTGGCTCAGAAATTCATTGGATATGGTAGAAGGACAACCGACTACAGATTTTAGTCGTTTACTCGGTATGGTCGATACCGCGAATGGCATTGTGCCACGTCAGGATCCAAATGCGGGCTGGGGATTCCCGAATCTGGATTTGCAGATTCATATGCACCGTCTGCCGCAAGGTGAATGGCTGGGGCTGGAAGTGGTGCAACAGTATGGTGAAGATGGGATTGGTCTCACCAGCGGTGTGCTGCATGATATTCACGGGCCTTTCGGTCGCAGTGAACAGATTCTGACCTTACGAAAATTCTAAAACTGATTTAAAAGCAAAAGGATGAATTGATTCATCCTTTTTTTATTGGCATGCTGTGCGCAATGGTTCAGGAATATTGATGAATGCGGATTAGTATTATTGGGGCAGGGCGAGTGGCTTATCATCTTGCCCATGCATTGTCAGCACAACATGAAATTGTACAGATCTACAGCCGGACTCTGGATAAAGCACAGCAACTGGCTGATCAATTTAAAGCGCAAGCCATCGCTCAACCTGAAAATCTGAATCAGGATATAGACTTGATGATCATTGCCGTGAGTGATCAATCAATTGCTGAGGTCATCAGACAAGTCTATTTTTACTTGCAAGATGTGCTGATTGTCCATACTTCAGGCAGTTCTCACCTGAATGTTCTAGCAGATGTACATGCAAAGTCTGGCGTCTTTTATCCATTGCAAACCTTTAGTCTGGAACGTGAAATTGACTGGGAAAATACGCCTTTATTTATTGAAGCGTCTGAGCCAGAAGATCAAGAAATCTTAACTCATTTAGCAAATAGCCTAAGCAAACGAGTTTATCAATATAGTTCGGACCAACGTTTGAGCTTGCATCTGGCTGCAGTGTTTGCCTGCAATTTTAGCAACTACTGTTATGACATGGCCAAGCAGGTAGTAGATGCACAGCAGGTAGACTTTAGCCTGCTTTATCCATTGATTCTGGAAACAGCCCATAAAGCGACGCAAAATGATCCACGCCCGGGGCAGACTGGACCTGCGATGCGTGGTGATCAGAATATTCTGAATATGCATCAGCAGATGCTAGAGCAGTCTCAGCGACAAGACTTGGCAGATGTATATAGATTACTCAGCCAGCAGATTTTAGAACGCCATCAGAGCTAATAAAAAAGCGCTGAATAATCAGCGCTTTTTAGACTTATAGATATTAAGAAATTTTCTTAAAGATAAAGTCATTAATCTTGTGGCCAGCTTCGATCCCGCGACGTTCAAATTTGGTCTGTGGGCGCCATTCAGGACGAGGGTAGCTGTTTCCTTTACCCGCCAGGTTTTCTAAACGTGGACGTTCTTCCAGAACTTCCAGCATCCACTCAGCATACGGTTCCCAGTCTGTTGCAGCATGGAAAGTACCGCCAAGTTCCAGTTTTTGCTCAACCAATGGCATGCGGTCATGAGATACAAAACGGCGTTTAAAGTGACGTTTTTTCTGCCATGGATCAGGGAAATACAGCTGAACGGTGTTGATGCTATTGTCTGGCATTTCACGAAGTACCTGAATCGCATCAGCATCCAGTACACGTAAGTTCGTCACGCCAGCCATACCTGCTTCATACACGCACTGCGCAATACCCGGTACATGCACTTCGATTCCGACAAAGTTACGCTCTGGATTCGCTTTCGCCATGAGAACCAGAGAGCGGCCCATACCAAAACCGATTTCGACAGTCAGCGGACGTTCAGGGTGTTCAAAATGCTGACGCAAATCACCTACCGGATATTCCAAAATTAAGTGACCATATTGTTCAAGCGCAGTACGTTGAGAGGTATTTAATGGCGCTGAGCGGCGCATAAACGTCACAATTTCACGGTGCTCGCTTAAATTGTCCAGCTCCACGACTTGCTGGTCTAATTGATCGTTCGACATAATTTTGGCAAATCTAAAAATTCAGAATGCGGTATTTTAAGTCCTGAGCGGTGCAAGTCAAACTTTTCTCGGTATTTCTCCATAAAAATCGAGCCAGAGATCTCAGACAAAATAAAAGAGCCAGTTGGCTCTTTTATAGATCAAGCTTGATCAGGTACTAAAACGATCGATCAAAGTGCTACTGGCTTCATTTAAACCAATTACAGTCACGTCTATGCCTTGGGCTTTAAACTTCTGGATGACGTTATTGAGCATATTTACTGAAGTTACATCCCAGATATGTGCATGCGTCAGATCTAGCTCAACATGATCTAGCTTTTCCTTAAAATCAAAAAACTGGTAGAACTTTTCTGTACTACTGAAAAAAATCTGACCAGAAATTATATAGCTACGTGAATTAGGCTTATGCAAATAAGTCGAGACATGTACAGTTCTTTCCAGCTTATTAATAAAGAACAGAGCAGAGAGCAATACACCGACAAATACACCGAGCGCCAGATTATGAGTAGCAAGCACGACAATTATCACTGCAATCATCACGGTATTAAATTCTAGCGGATGCTTGCCAAACTGTTTGATTGCACCCCACTGGAAGGTGGTAAATGATACCATAATCATAATAGCTACCAGTGCTGCCATAGGAATATAAGCCAGCCAGTCTTTCAGGAAGACCACCAGACACAGTAAAAATACGCCAGCAACTAATGTCGATAAACGTGTACGAGCACCTGATGAGACATTGATAATCGACTGGCCAATCATGGCACAACCGGCCATTCCGCCCATAAAACCGCTGACAATATTGGCCATACCCTGACCACGACATTCCTGATGTCGGTCACCTTCAGTTCCAGTCACTTCATCAATCACTGTAGTCGTCATCATACTTTCAAGCAGACCTACAGTGGCTAGAGTAAAGGAATAAGGCAGGATAATCTGCAAAGTTTCCAGATTCAGTGGAATTTCTGGAAGAAGAAAGACTGGCAAGGTATCTGGAAACTGTCCCAGATCGCTCACAGTACGCATATCTGCACCAAGCAATAACGCAAGTGCGCTCAGTACGACGATACAGATCAGAGGCGATGGAATCGCTTTACCGATTTTCGGGATATAAGGAAACAGATAGATAATTGCCAAACCTACTAAAATGAACAGATAAGCCGTACTGTCCATCCGGTGAATTTCCGGGATTTGTGCCACAAAAATCAGGATCGCGAGGGCATTCAAGAAACCATATACCACAGCCTGCGACACAAAACGCATCAGCTTGGCAACTTTAAAAAAGCCCGCAATCACCTGAATGATTCCGGTCAGAATCGTGGCTGCAAGCAGGTATTGCAAGCCATGATCCTTGACCAGCGTAATCATCAATAGTGCCATTGCACCTGTAGCCGCAGAAATCATGGCAGGACGACCACCGAAAAAGGCAATGGACACGGCAATACAGAAAGAGGCATATAAGCCGACTTGCGGATCGACACCGGCAATCGCAGAAAAGGCAATAGATTCAGGAATCAGGGCGAGTCCAACCACCAAACCTGCCAGTACATCAGTCCGGATATTGGAAAACCATTCTTCTTTTTTCAGGTTAATCACGAAATATCATCTAAATTTTGAGAACCTGCGTATCTTAAACAGATACAGATAAAAATCTACACAAGATTGACTTGCAAAAGCCTGTAAATTCCTCAATATTGAATATGTAACTGTGCTGAATCACAGTTACGCTTTTTTGCAATTTACAGGTTTGATCACTTGAAAGTTTGTCAGAAGCGATTTAAAACATTGAGAAGTGTATAACAAGGATCAGAAATGAAGCTTTACTATTCGCCAGGCGCGTGCTCTTTGGCAGCTCATATTATTTTAAATGAAATTAATGTCGATTTTGATTTGGAACGTGTTGACTTAAAAACCCATAAAACAGAAAAAGGTGCAGATTATTACGAAATTAACCCAAAAGGTTATGTACCAGCATTAGAAATTAATCCGGGTTTAATTCTTACAGAAAATGTTGCAATTTTACCGTTTCTTGCTCAACACGATCCAAAACAAGATCTGATTCCACCTTCTGGCATGGGACGTGCCAAAGTGCTGGAGTGGTTAGGTTATCTCAATTCAGAACTGCATGATGCTTATGCTGTATTCTTCACTGGAAAATTATCAGATGAAGCCAAAGAAAAAGCATATGCAGAAATTGACCGTTTATTGAGTTATATCGATAAGGCGATTGGTGAATCGGACAATGATTATCTGGTCGATGATAATTTCGGTCCGGCAGATGCTTACCTGTTTGTTCTCACCAACTGGTCGAACCAGATTGAACATGATCTGAGTCCATATAAAAATATTATTCATATCCGTAATAAGGTTGCAGAACGTCAGTCTGTACAGATTGCAATGCGTGATGAAGGTTTGATTCCTTAATACTAAAATTTTGAAAAAGCGTCATAAGGCGCTTTTTTTATTGCTTCCAAAGTAATTGTTGATATTTAGTCAATAATGATTTGCAAAATCACTGCTTTTTAGCAATAAGCAGAGTCTATATAGTGCCTGCATAAATTTTTGGTTTCAGGTTCTTTCCATGAAAAATATTTTATTAATTAATGGCGCAAAAGCTTTTGCCCACTCAAATGGTCAGTTAAATGATACTTTGGCCGAACTGGCTCAAGAAGTATTAACAAAGCTGGGGCATCAGGTTCAGGTAACTCGTGCTGACAATGAATATGATGCAAAAGCAGAAGTAGAAAAATACCTTTGGGCAGATACGGTCATTTACCAAATGCCAGGCTGGTGGATGGGTGCGCCGTGGCCAGTGAAAAAGTATATTGATGATGTTTTTACCGAAGGGCATGGCAGCCTGTATGCAAATGATGGTCGCTCACGTTCAGATGCTTCAAAAAAATATGGCTCAGGTGGCCTGATTCACGATAAAAACTATATGTTATCTCTTACCTGGAATGCACCGATGGATGCGTTTACAGATACCGAGCAGTTTTTTCATGGCGTGGGTGTAGATGGCGTTTACCTACCTTTTCATAAAGCCAACCAATTCCTGGGGATGCAAGCTTTACCGACATTTATTGTGAATGATGTAATTAAAGCCCCTGAAGTTGAAGCGTATATCGCACAGTATCGTGAACATTTAACTCAAATTTTTGCTTAATCAGGAGATATGACCATGCTAACCGTTATTGCTGAAATCATCTGTCATTCGGAACAAGATATGAAAACAGTGCTGGATTCATTTAACAACATCCGCACACAGGTATTACAAGAGCCAGGCTGTCATCTTTATGATGTCTATATTGATCATCCGGCAATTGAGAGCCGATTACAGACCAAAGTGCCTTTTTCAATCATGATGTTTGAAAAATGGGAAAGTATTCAGCATCTGGAAACCCACATGCATAGTGTAAATATGCAGCAACATGCTAAAGCCACTCAAGGTGCGGTTGCGAGTGTAAAGATTCGGATTTTAGAAGCACTTTAAGCTGTAATTCTCAGTTTGAAAGAGTTTGTAATATTTAATTTTATTCGAACTCTTGTGGCTGATTAAATTGAACCTGTTCAAGTTTCAGTGCGTAGCGGTGTTTTAAGGTGGACCATTGAACTTTGGCAAGTTGCGTCTGTTCTGAAAATTCATTTTCATCTGTTGTAGTTTTTAGCTTGCCTGTTAAAAAGTTAATGCTTCGTGCTGTACTCTCACCCGAGGCACGGTGAAAATCATCTACATCATAGCCAATCAATTTAAAAGCATTATCTTGGTATCGAAAGGTATAAGTATAATTGGTGACATACCATGAACCACAGCTTAGCCAGTAGTGTAAATGAACCCGAAGTACACCTTTTTGAATGCTTAAGGCTTCGGATTCACCAAGTGGATCAGTGAGGCAAGGCGACTCTACATCACCTTCGGTTGGCAAAGTAGTATTGCTAGCTGCAAGCTGATAACCATTTGCCTGCTTGAATAAAATCAAAAGTTTTCGTTCGTTGGTATTCAGAACATGATTACCTACACCTGCATTTGCAACAAAGTTTTCGGGATTAGTATCTTCAATAATCAGGGCAATATCCGCTTGACCGTCCTGATTTAAATCACCTTGTGCTTTTTCTAGAACTTTCCAGTTTTTCGGAACAAAAGATTGATAGCTTGATTTAGGAGAACTACCTGTCTGAGGTTTCGCACAAGCACTTTGTGTAAATGCTAGACACAGCAGGGTGCTAAATAGGAAAGGCAGTTTGATCTGATAAAGCATCGGTTTAAATTCCTTTTATTTATAATTTTATTGATGATCAAAGCTGAGTGATAAGTTTAGCAAAATAGGTTAAGTCATCTCTTTGAATATTGGATAGATATTTATGGTGAACTTTAAAGCTTTTTTATAAATTCAACTATGGATTTGAAGTTCCTATTCGAATTAATCCGAACCAAGACGTGAACTTTTAATATTTAATTTTCAAAGTTGACCGGGGTATTGGGTATCTAAATTTAAAAGTCCAGGAGTTTGCTGGAAACTCCTGAACAGATCGACATGATTTAAATAATTTTTTGGGCCTCTAGCCTCGATTATTATTTAAAGAAATAACCGGTTTCAGGTGAGCTGGCATTGGCCATGCGTTTGCGTGGCATACGACCGGCCAGGAATGCTTCACGACCCGCTTCAACCGCCTTACGCATCGCAGAGGCCATCAAGACCGGATTTTGTGCAGCAGCAATCGCAGTATTCATCAGTACGCCGTCACAGCCTAGTTCCATGGCAATCGCTGCATCACTGGCAGTACCGACACCCGCATCAACCAGCACAGGCACTTTGGCATTTTCTTTAATAATCGAAATCGTGTGTGGATTCAGAATCCCCAGACCTGAACCGATCAGACTACCTAAAGGCATGATTGCTACACAGCCCATACTTTCCAGTTCTTGTGCCACGATCGGATCATCTGAGGTATAGACCATGATTTCAAAACCGTCATCAATCAGGGTACGCGCTGCTTTCAAAGTTTCGGTAATATTTGGATAAAGAGTCTTTTCATCACCCAGAACTTCCAGTTTTACCAGGTTATGACCATCCAGCAGTTCACGTGCTAGCATACAGGTGCGTACTGCGCTATTGGCATCAAAACAGCCCGCAGTATTTGGTAAAATGGTGTATTTTTCTGGTGGAACCACTGAAAGCAGGTTCGGTTGGTCTGGATGCTGACCAATATTCACCCGGCGAATAGCAACCGTTACAATTTCTGCACCACTGGCCTGAATGGCCTGATCTGTTTCATTTAAATCTTTATATTTGCCTGTGCCTACTAAAAGACGAGACTGGAATTGGCGTGAACCGATCTGTAATAAATCTTGCATAATTGTTCCAAGTGTTATTAGCCGCCACCGACTGCGTGAATAATTTCTATTTTGTCCGCTTCGCAAATGGGCGTTTCACCCAATCTGCTTTTAGAAATAATCATTTCATTGACCTCAACTGCAAAGCGTTTACCCTCAAGCGCCAGACTTTGAACCAGTTCCAGCAGGTTCTTGCATTGAGTTTCTTGTTGTTCGCCATTGATATACACCAGCATCTTGGCAACCCTCCATGATTATTGATTAAAGCATCAGACCTATTTGAGGTATTTTACGGCATTCCAGGCCAGAATTAACCAGCCAGCAATCATTAAGGCACCACCAATTGGCGTAATTGCACCTAAACCGCGCGGCAGACCCAGTGCCATGACATAGAGTGAGCCACAGAACAGGAAAATCCCCGCCTGGATCAGGAGAAAACTCCATTTGATTGGCAATTCAGGAATTACTCGGCTGATCACTGCTAGAATAAGTAAGCCAAGAGCATGGTAGAAGAAATAATCTGTGGCCGTTTGCCACCAGGTCAACTGTGCTTCAGTCGCTCGAGTCTTTAAACCATGGGCACCAAATGCGCCGAGCATGACTGCAAGCGCAAGATTCAGTGCTGAAATCGCAATCCACATTTGAATTGACCTTCCCAATAAAGTTTGCGCTTAACCTTAGCATAAAAGCTAAGGCTGAAACACGGCATTAAAAGACAAAAAAAGCCTTCATATATGAAGGCTTTTTCTTAAGATTAGTAGTTTATTAATTCAATACATCAGTTTGAAGACATTGCTACTTTAATCTTTTCCATTGCATTCTTTTCAAGCTGACGGATACGTTCGGCGGAAACATTATATTCAGCTGCCAGTTCATGCAAGGTTGATTTTTCATCATCCAGCCAGCGACGCTGCAAGATATTACGGGAACGGTCATCTAACTGTTCCATCGCTTCATGCAGAGCAGAGGTGCTTTGTTCCTCATAGTCTTCATTTTCAATCAGACGTGCCGGGTCATAACGGTTGTCTTCCAGATATAGTGCTGGAGCAACGTGAGTTGAATTTTCGTCATCATCGTCACCTGATGCTTCAAATGCTGCATCATAAGCCGTCAATCGGCCTTCCATTTCCAACACCTGTTCTGGTGTTACATTCAGGTCATTGGCAATCGACTGAGCTTCTTCAAGCGTTAACTTTTTAGAAGACTTTTTCAGACTACGTAAATTGAAGAACAGTTTACGCTGCGCTTTAGTGGTCGCAATTTTGACAATACGCCAGTTACGAATTACATATTCATGAATTTCAGCTTTGATCCAGTGCACCGCAAATGACACCAGACGTACGCCCATACTAGGGTCAAAACGCTTAACGGCTTTCATCAGGCCAAGGTTGCCTTCCTGGATCAGGTCACCTTGAGGCAGGCCATAACCTGCATAACTACGTGCAATATGTACCACGAAACGCAAATGAGACATGACCAGCATTTTTGCTGCGTCCAGGTCCTGGTCGTAGTAATAGCGTTCGGCCAACTCTTTTTCTTGTTCGGCCGTCAAAATAGGAATTTGATTGACAGTGCTAATATAAGCACCAAGATTGACACCTGGCGCCGATAATGACAGGGGCATCAATTGATTGCGGCTGTCACTCATGTGTTCTCCTTGAAGTGCGGGGGATTTAACCCTTAACTAGGTTTTATCTTAATCCAAACTCTCCTCAAATAATGGATATTTGGGTAGAGAAATGTAAACTTTTATACGAGTATGGAGAGCATCCAGTTTAATTGAAAATTTTTAAGATTCAATCAGGTAGTGATACTCGGTTGCAGAAATCTGTTGAGATTCGCATTTTAACTGATGCATTTGGCAATACCGTGTAACATCAGTTTGACTATGTGGATCTGATGACTTTAGCAAGAATGTTTTGCCCTGATCTGCTTTTAATGCACGCTTTAACATCAGGAGCGGCATCGGACAGGGCTTACCCATGGCATCAATAATATGCGCTTGACCGTGGTTATCACTCATTTCCGTTTTATTCATATCGCAAAAAAAAGGCTATAAATATTAGCAAATAGGATGCCAAAACCCAACTATTTGGCTAAAAAGTTACATGAAATAATATATATAATTTTTCTGATATATATTGTGAAAAAAATAACTAAATCAAAAGGAACAAAGCTAAAAAATATCTATTAATTGTCATAAACCCATGTTAAGCTCGTTGCGTATTTAGGATTTCAGATAAACAAATTGATTGTTTTTCGCCCTATACACAATGGATGTAACCGGGATTTTGTTAATAGTTTTACAGAATGATTACAAGCTTAAAAATAATATTTTCAAACTTGTTTGCTCTGCTGTTTGCAACACCGGGTGGTCCTTTTTTTAGTATCAATGAGGATTAACTTATGACAGCTGCTCGTGAACAAGGCGTAGTTAAATGGTTCAACGACACTAAAGGCTTCGGCTTTATTCAACGCAACGGCGGTGATGACGTATTCGTTCATTTCCGTGCAATCCAAGGCGAAGGCCACCGTTCACTTCGTGACGGCCAACGTGTTGAATTCAGTGTAGTTAAAGGCCAAAAAGGCTTCCAAGCTGAAGAAGTTCAACCATTAGACTAATCTTCGGATTAAGCTAATAAACGCCCCAATATAAATTGGGGCGTTTTTTGTTTATACTATTCCATCTTAGTGATTATCAAATTAGAGCAGCGCTTTATGTCATCTGGTTTTGAAACCTTAAATTTACATCCCCAACTGAAAAAGGCAATTGATGCTTTAGGCTTTACTTCCATGACGCCGATTCAGCAGAAGGTTTTAAAATTCACCTTGGCAGGACATGATGCTATTGGTCGTGCACAAACGGGTACGGGTAAAACAGCCGCATTCCTGATTAGCGTGATTAATGACTTGCTGAATAATCCGGTAAAAGAACAGCGTTATCGTGGTGAACCGCGTGCACTGATTCTGGCACCAACACGTGAACTTGCCCTGCAAATCGAAAGCGACGCGCATGAGCTGACCAAGTTTACTGACCTGAGTGTCGTAACACTTCTAGGTGGTGTAGATTTTGACAAGCAGAAAGCTCAATTGGATAAAGCGCCAGTGGATATCATGGTTGCTACTCCAGGGCGTCTGATTGATTTTGTCGAGCAAAAAGAAGTCTGGCTGGATCAGATTGAATTCCTGGTGATTGATGAAGCTGACCGTCTACTGGATATGGGTTTTATTCCATCAGTAAAACGTATTGTGCGTTTCTCGCCACGCAAAGAGCAGCGTCAGACGCTGATGTTCTCTGCAACTTTTAGCTATGATGTCTTGAATCTGGCACAGCAATGGTTATTTGAACCGGTCACTGTCGAAATTGAGCCAGAGAAAAAAACCAATGCCGACGTAGAACAGCGTGTGTATATGGTGGCGAAAGCAGACAAATATAAGTTGCTGCAAGACATTCTGCGTGATGAGCCGATTGAAAAGGTCATGATTTTCGCTAACCGTCGTGATCAGGTACGTAAGCTATATGATCATTTAAAACGTGATGGTTATAAGGTGGTAATGCTGTCAGGTGAAATTGCCCAAGACAAACGCTTAAAAATGTTAGACCAGTTCAAAAATGGTAAACATAACATCATGATTGCGACAGACGTTGCCGGTCGTGGTATTCATGTGGATGGCGTATCTCATGTGATTAACTTCACTTTACCTGAACAGTCCGATGATTACGTACACCGTATTGGTCGTACTGGTCGTGCGGGAACGCGTGGTGTAAGTATCAGTTTCCTGGCGGAAGATGATGCGTTCTATTTGCCAGAGATTGAAAAAGCGATTGGACAAAAATTACCGCTGACCCGTTTGGAAGGCTATTGCTAATCTAAACTGCAAAAAAACCGCTCTTTAAGAGCGGTTTTTTATTACTGCATATGTTGAAGCTTATTTGGCTTCACAGCGGAACGTTAAAACAGTCTGATAATCATCATTCTGGTTCAATCCGGTGTTGGTGCCGGCAATATTGCCTAATACAGTCGCAGCAGCCTGAATCATTTGTCCGGTCTGTTCATCGACTACACCTTTTAGTGCACCATTATAAGAAGTTTTTTCATCCAGAATAATCGCAGTTGCTTTAGAGCCACATGTTTTGCTGGCTGCATTCACTGCATTATTTTTAGAGGTTAACTGGTTTTTACCTAATCCTGTTACTTCAAACTGATTATTTTCCTTTTGAACCGCTACTGAAGTCGGGTTAGATGCACAGGCAGTTAAAAGTAGAGCTGAAGCTGCTAATCCGCTGATCGCAATTGTTTTTTTCATCATAAAATCTCGCTTGAAAACAGAACTGGGAATATTGAAACACAGTAAAAAGCACAGAATTAGGAGCTGTTGTATAAGTTTGGCAATTTTTGATGTTGCTCTATGAGAGAAAAGTGAATGAAAGAGACATTTTATTGATTCCACGGAAAATATTGTAATCTTCCTTAAATATTTTCGGGGTAGAGGTATTTGCAAGTTTCTAGAGTATTGTTAGTGGAATATGCTAATCTTGACCGTAGTTTTTAAGTTATAGATCTATAAAGCAATGACGGAATCTGTGGTCGACATCGTTCATCAAAATATTCACCAACGTCAATCAATAGGACATTTGCTGGCACCTGCGCCGAATGCAGAACAGTTAGAAATGGCATTTAAAGCTGCTTTGACAGCACCGGATCATCACCGGTTAAAACCTACCACTTTTGTGATCATCCCGGATGCGCAACGTGAAGCATTTGGTGAACTGTTATCGCAAGCACTGATAGATCTGGGTCAAACTGAATCAGCTCAGATTGAACGGGTCAAGAATCATCCTTTTCGTGCACCTTTGCTGGTACTGGCATTAACCCGTTTGCAGGATCATCCGAAAGTGCCACATTTTGAGCAGATTTTGAGTTCAGGTGCCGCTATTCAAAACTTCTTGCTGTCTTTGCAGGCTCAAGGTTTTTCAACTATGTGGCGTAGTGGCGCAGTAGTAGAATCAAAATTTTTCAAGCAGTCGCTCGGCATTGGTAAGGATGATCTGGTTTCTGGCATTATCTATATCGGTACGGCGGCAAAAGCGATTGCACCACGTGCTGAAATCCAGACCCAGAATTATGTAAGTTATTGGAATCAAAACTAAGGCATTTCAAGACACAGGATATTAGAAAACAAGATGTCAGAATTAAATTTTACCGATTTGATTGAACCGGTAGTGGTCAACCAGAATACGGCTTTAAGAATTACAGTTTTAGGCGGTGGTAGTTTTGGTACTGCAATGGCCAATACCGCGGTTCGAAATGGCTGCGATACCATGATCTGGATTCGTGATCCGGAAGTAGCTGAAGATATTAATGCAACACATATCAATAAACGCTATCTACCGGATTTTAAGCTGGAAGAAAATCTGCTTGCTGTGTCCGATCTGGAGAAGGCTGTTCGTGATCGCGATATTATTCTAGTCGCGATTCCAAGCCATTCTTTCCGTGATGTGTTGCAGCAGATCAAGCCCTTTATAACCTCTCAAGCGGTGATTTCCCTGACAAAAGGGATCGAAGCCAATACCTTCAGCTTTATGAGTGACATCATTCGTGAAGAACTACCGGAAGTGCCTTATGGTGTGCTGTCTGGTCCAAACCTGGCCAAAGAAATTGTCGCAGGTCAGCCGGCAGGTACGGTGATTGCCAGTGAATCTGAACTGGTACGTTATGCAGTGCAACAGGCACTCCATAGTGCATTATTCCGTGTCTTTGCCAGTGATGATGTGCATGGCGTAGAACTGGGTGGCGCATTGAAAAATATTTATGCGGTCGCGATGGGAATGGCGGCTGCCTATAATGTCGGTGAAAATACCAAAAGTATGATTCTAACTCGTGCGCTAGCTGAAATGAGCCGATTTGCAGTCAAGCTGGGTGCAAATCCGCTAACTTTCTTGGGGCTTTCTGGTGTAGGTGATCTATTTGCCACTTGTAACAGTCCGCTGAGTCGTAACTATCAGGTCGGTTATGCATTAGGTAAGGGTAAAACCTTAGAGCAGGCGACGACTGAACTGGGTCAAACTGCGGAAGGGATCAACACCATTGTGCAGGTAAAAGCGCGTTCAGAAGAGCTGGATGTTTATATGCCGATTACAACTGCCTTGTATGAAGTGATCTTTGAAGGAGCGCCGCCGCTGACGATCGCTTTATCTTTGATGAAAAATGGTCATCGCAGTGATGTGGAATTTGTCTTGCCACATCATCAAGTCTGATCTATAACACAGGAAGAGCGATGATTATAATGCTGACTGATGACCGTAGCGACAAAATAAATAGGGAATAAGATGCAACTGACTTTAGTGCGACATGGCGAAGCCGCGCCACCAGTGAGTGGGAATGATAGCAAACGTCCCCTAACGGAACGCGGGCATCACCAGGCGGAACAGACAGCGCAGTATTTAAAGGACATCATTAAACCGGAAGTATTTGTGGTCAGTCCTTTATTGCGTGCGCAGGAAACTCTGGCGCATTTACAGCACTATTTTAAAGATGTGCCCGTGGTGATCTGTAATACCATCAAGCCTGATGATGATGCTAAAGTTGCAGTTGAATGGTTATCGCAGTTGCCGTATGAGTCCATTGCGGTGGTTTGTCATATGAATGTTGTGGCGCATATTGCCTCCATTCTCGTGACTGAGTCTTTTCATCCATTTCATTTATCAGAAGCACGTATTTATGATCAGGCCGTGATTGCACCAGGCTTATCAACACAAGTTAAAAGCTTTATTCCAACAGTATAAAAACCAATTAAAACGGTAGAACACAATCGATGTTGTATTTATGGATGCCGGAAGCCAATGGGGTTTGGCAATGGTCAAAGGGGGAGTTCTGGAACACTGCTGCAACACTTGAGCAGCTGATTCAGGATATTCAGGCTTATCATGGTGAAGAGGCGACGGTCTTTTTTCCAAGTCGTCATGTGCAAATTTTGCAGCAGACTTTGCCAAAGAGCCAATATAAAAAAATGGGCAATGATGGCATTAAATATCTGTTAGAAGAATATGTAGTACTGCCTGTCGATACCATGAAAGTGCTGCATCATTTTCAGCAGCCTGACCAGATCAGTATTCTGGGGATTGCAAATTCTACAGTTGAAACTTTGCAGCATGCCCTGAATTTGATTCCTGTTAAACTCGCTGCATTATTGCCAGACTTTCTGGTTTTGCCAGTGCCTGAACATGCGCAGCAGCGCGTTATTGCACAAATTGGTGGGCATTTGCTGGTACGTGAAGCTGAATATATCGGCCAGTCAGTGGATGATCTGAGCCTTTATCTGGATTTTCAGTCTAAAGATCTGGAATATCAGGTCAGCAATCTCAGCCCTGAACAAATGAGCAGTTTAGAAGCGGTAGCAACACGTGAACAATTAAACTCGTTCCAATATACGTTGCCAATGCTAAAAAAACTGAAACAGCATCCATTTAATATCCTGCCAAAGGGTAAATCGGATCATACTGTTTCCGGTTACTGGAAAGCCTGTGCGGCGGTTTTTCTTGGGATTTTAGTACTACAGTTTACTTATGATGCGGTGCGCTGGTATCAATATAAAAAAGTCGCCAATACCACTGCGATGCAGGCGATTGACCAGTTTAAATATTGGTTCGGACAAAATTATCCGGTCACTGAGCAGAATATTAAAAGTCAGTTTGAAGCCCAGCTTCGTCAAAGTCAGACTGCGGATACTCAGGCTTTGCAGCTCATTAGCCGAGTCGGGCCGGTGTTGATGCAAAACCAGATTGTGGCACAGCGTGTCAATTATGATCCGTCTGGATTGAGTCTGCAGTTACAGTCCAATTCATCTGAAAGTTTAAATACTTTGACCAAGCAACTGGGGCAGCAGGGCTTTAAAGTAGAATTGGGGAATATACAGGCGAATGGAACAGGCGCCGTAGGGCTGGTGAAAATACAATAATGAAAGCTATTGAAACCTTACAGAACCGCATGGATCTGCAAATTGAAAAACTGACCGATTATCTGGATCGTTTGTCAGCACGTGAACGCATTCTGGTAATCTTTACCACAATCTTTGTGCTGGTGACCGCTGTTGCGAGTGCACTCTGGGCAATGCATCAGGCAGCAGATACCCAGCAGAAACGTTTAAATGATCTAAAAGATACGCTGGTCTGGATGCAAAGCAATGCTGTTACTATGAAGCCGGCAGGAGACTTGCAATTAGATGCAGCAGAAAAAGTGCAGCGTATTGCTCAGCAACAAGGGCTGTCGGTTGCATCACAGCAAATGGATGGAAAAATTCAGTTGATGCTGTCTCATGAAAATTATTCTGTGCTGGCCAACTTCCTGACACAGTTGGCACAAATGGGGCTAAGTATCGAGAAAATGGAACTAAATAATGAAGCAGGGCAGATTAAATTAACAGCGACTGTGCAATAACTGGTAAAAATAAAGATTTGCAAAGCATGGTTTTTTTGTCAGCCTATGCCTATAATATGCCGACTTAAAAAGCAGTAGACTTTTCTAGATATGTTGTATTCTCTAGCCCGCCCTTTGTTGTTTTCTTTAGCACCAGAGCGTGCACATGAGCTGACACTATCACTATTAAAATCATCCCATAAAATGGGCATGATGCGTCAAAATGTTGCTGTGAAACCTGTGACCTGTATGGGAATCGAATTTCCTAATCCGGTCGGTCTTGCAGCAGGGTTAGATAAAAATGGTGCCTATATTGATGCCTTGGCCAGTCAAGGCTTTGGTTTTATTGAAATTGGTACCATTACTCCACGCCCGCAACCTGGTAATCCTCATCCACGTTTATTCCGTCTTCCGAAAGCCAAAGCGATTATTAACCGTATGGGTTTTAATAATGATGGTGTGGACAAACTGATTGAAAACGTTAAAGCTGCAAAATTTAAAGGTGTACTGGGAATCAATATCGGTAAAAACGCTGATACTCCGGTAGAAAAAGCAGTAGATGATTACCTTATTTGTTTAGAAAAAGTCTATAATTATGCTTCCTATATCACCGTTAATATTTCTTCTCCAAATACCAAGAACCTGCGCAGTTTACAAAGTGGCGATGCACTGACTGAATTGCTGGAAACGCTGAAGAATCGTCAGCTGGAACTGGCTCAGGAACATCAGCATTACGTTCCTCTGGTATTAAAAGTTGCACCGGATCTTGAAGCTGAAGATATTGCCTTTATTGCCAAGCAGTTATTGCAATACAAGATTGATGGTCTGATCGTGACCAATACCACATTGTCACGTGAAGGTGTGGAAGGTCTGGAGCATGCAGAAGAAGCGGGCGGTTTATCAGGCGCGCCAGTCT
This sequence comes from Acinetobacter sp. YH12137, assembly GCF_013418535.1. Taxonomy (NCBI): domain Bacteria; kingdom Pseudomonadati; phylum Pseudomonadota; class Gammaproteobacteria; order Moraxellales; family Moraxellaceae; genus Acinetobacter; species Acinetobacter sp. YH12137. The sequence goes on from NZ_VPBW01000017.1 coordinate 43,502, forward strand.
TTGAGAAAAGCACGGCATGTCTGGCTGCATTTGCAGAGGAATTAAAGGGACAAATTCCATTGATTGGTGTGGGTGGTATTCTTTCAGGTGCGGATGCGCTGGCCAAGAAAAAAGCTGGTGCAAGCCTTGTACAAGTCTATAGTGGCCTCATATATACTGGGCCGGAACTGGTTAAAGACTGTGTAGCCGCGCTTTAAATCCTATGAATGCCATTGATATCTTTCTACTGATTATCTTGCTCATTGGAGGGCTCAACGGTTTGCGCCAAGGATTTATTAAAGCCTTTGCGAACTTAGTGGGATGGATTTTTGCCTTGATTATTGCGGCGAAATATTCAACACTACTTGCGCCCTCAATGGTTGCTCTCAGTACAGATCCAGTGGTACAGAAGATTGCAGCCTTTGCCTTTATCGTTCTGATGATTGTGGTACTCACCTGGATTGTCACCTTTCTGCTCAACCGCATTTTAAAAACCCTGAAACTCGGTCCGCTGAATCGTCTTGCGGGCGGTGTTTTCGGTAGCCTGAAAGGTTTGCTGATTGTTCTGATTACCATGCAGGGGATTGGCCCTTGGGTGGAAAGTTCGCCGCACTGGAAGCAGTCCAAATTTATACAGGTCTTATTGCCATATGCGCCTTGGGCAACAGAGCTCTCCAAAGAAGCCGCAAATGGCGCCCTGCAACATATCAAGTCTGAAGGGGCACAGAAACCTTCAGATTCCTCATCTGAACCGGCATCCAAGGCCAAGAGTTCAGATGCGTCAACGAATAATCCTTTTTATTAATCCTAGCTTGTCTGCGAGGTTGCTATGTGTGGAGTAGTTGGTATAGCTGGTAAATCACCTGTTAACCAAATGTTGTTTGATGCATTAACGATGTTACAACATCGTGGACAAGATGCAGCTGGGATTGTGACTTGTCAGGAAGGCCGCCTGTTCCTGCGTAAAGATGTCGGTATGGTCCGTGATGTATTCCATACCCGTCATATGCGTGCTTTACAGGGTAATTATGGTATTGGTCATGTGCGTTACCCAACGGCGGGTACTTCAAGCAGTGCCGAAGCGCAACCATTCTACGTAAACTCACCTTATGGGATTACGCTGGCGCATAACGGTAACCTGACCAATGCTGAAGAAATTCATGATGACCTGTTTAAAACTGATCTGCGTCACATGAATACTGATTCAGATTCAGAAGTGCTACTAAACGTACTGGCGCACGAATTACAAAAACGTGGCAAGCTGGTACCTACCTCTGAAGATATTTTTCAGGCTGTAACGCGTGTACATGAGCGTTGTAAAGGTGGATATGCCGTTGTTGCGATGATTACCGGTCAAGGTCTGGTAGGCTTCCGTGATCCAAACGGTATCCGTCCATTAATTTACGGTTCGCGCGAAACAGAAAGTGGTATGGAATATATCATTGCTTCTGAATCTGTAGCGATTACGGCACTAGGCTTTAAGGTTGAACGTGATATCGAACCAGGTGAAGCAGTTTTCATTGATTCTGACGGTAACTTCTTTACCCAGCAATGTGCAGCGAATCCAGAATATCGTCCATGTATTTTTGAATATGTGTACTTTGCTCGTCCAGATGCAACTATTGATGGGATCTCTGTGTATAAAGCCCGTTTGAAAATGGGTGAGAAACTGGCACAAAAAATCCTGCGCGAGTGGGGCGATGAGCATGACATCGATGTGGTGATTCCAATTCCGGATACTTCGCGTACTTCGGCATTAGAATTAGCCAATATGCTAGGCGTGAAATTCCGTGAAGGTTTCATGAAAAACCGTTATATCGGTCGTACCTTCATTATGCCAGGTCAGCAACTGCGTAAAAAATCAGTACGTCAAAAACTGAACCCGGTTGAGCTCGAGTTCCAGGGCAAAAACGTTCTACTAGTTGATGACTCGATTGTGCGTGGTACGACTTGTAATGAAATTATTCAGATGGCACGTGATGCGGGTGCGAAAAAAGTATTCTTCGCTTCTGCGGCACCTATGGTGAAATATCCAAACGTATACGGTATTGATATGCCGGCGAAATCTGAACTGATCGCTTCTGAACGCAGTGTAGAAGAAATCCGTGAAATCATTGGTGCTGACCGTCTGATTTTCCAAGATCTGGAAGACCTGAAAGATGCAGTACGTACCAAAAAAGTTCCTCATTTGCGTGAATTTGACTGTTCTGTATTTGATGGTGTGTATGTCGCAGGTGGAATCAATGCTGAATACCTCGATCAATTAGAGCAAAAACGCAGTGATGGCGCCAAAAAAGGCGACAATTTTATTGATGTGAATATTGATGCAGCATCAGTTGACCTGACCGGTGTACGCGAAGTCTAAGCAATTAAAATCATGATGAAAAAGCGGGAATTTCCCGCTTTTTTGTTTTATGATGAGCCCAAGGAAAGACCAGATCAGTTAGGGTGGTAGATTGAAAAGCGTAGGATATGCTTTGGTCAAAAACAAGAATATGCTATTGCTAGCCAGCTTTTGTCTGATTGCGATACTATTAACAGTTCTGATTATCAATACAGTGGTTGGCCTGTTTGTTTTCTATGCTGATCCTGGCCAGTCGATATGGTGGCATGTCCTTAGTCCTTATCTGGTAGCACTGGTTTTGTTCTTGATGATTATTTCGGTCATCTATGAATTTTATACGTTTCGTGCCGGCGGCTATTCTTTAGCCCAGCAAATGGGCGCGCGTCGACTGAATCAAATGGAAAGTATTCCGGAAGAAAGTGCTGCACTACGGATCAATACTCAACTGGCAGATACGTTCCTGATTGAACCGCCAGCTATGTATGTCCTGCCGAATGAAGTGGGGGTCAATGCATTAACAGCGGGTTTTAGTCCACGTGATACTGCTATTATTCTGACTTGGGGTGCATTACAAACTCTTGATGAAATTGAACTTTATGGCTTGCTCAGTCATGAATTTAACAAGATTCTATCTGGTGAAACAGCTGAAAATACCCGCCTGAAAATTCTATATAGCAGTCTGACCACTTTTAGCCAGTGGGGCAGCAAGATTGCGAAGTTGGGGTTTTATCGAAATGATGTACCTCGGGAAAACAAGTTTGAAACCTTCTATGTCTCAATCGGAGCAGTCATCTGGTTGATTGGCAGCTTGGGTATTTTGATTACACGTTTTATTAAATATATTTCATTGGGCGGACGTACCTATAAAAATGACCAGAAAACCCGACGCCTGATTCAGAATGATGCCAATATTCAGACTTTATTGCGCATTCATGTGCATCATTCAGGATCACAGATCTATAGTGAATATGCCGAATCCATTTCACATATGTGTTTTGCCAATTCTTTAAGTCCACAGAACTGGTTGAATATTCATCCGAATATTAATCAGCGTATTTATGAATTAAATCCTGCTTTGATTCAGGATTTGCAGCTCGAAAATCTGAAGAAATTAAAAAACCAGCCTTTGTTTAGTTTGTTTCGTTCACTCGAAGATGTCGTGCCTGAAAGCACAGCAGTCTGGGAATCCCCACAGCCTTTGCCTTTGTTGCGTTTGTCTCCGATCAGTTTTGCGATCAAAGATGCCATCAAGCCATTGAATCCTGAACTACGTGCCAATATGCCGCGTCCAGAGCTGATTGAACGTGCTTTGCAAACTTCGACCGGTTCACGTGAGGTGATGGTCGCAATTTTGATGATCCGGCAATATCGTGAATTTATTCCGACCGAGGCAGAAGTCAGTCGTGCGATTATTGATTCATTATTAAATCTGGATGGACGGGTACATATCTCGATTTTCCAGCAAGCCTGTAAAAATATTGGTGGAATGCCAACCACGGTGGCACGGCAGTTTTTAATGAAGCTGGCAAGGATTATTCAGGAAGATGGTGAAATCGGTTTGCTAGATGCCTTATTGCTAGAGCGGGTGAAGTATGAGTTGAATTTACTGCCGATGCATACGCCGACGTCTTTAGATGAGGTCAAACCACAGATTGTACGTCTGATTGATGCCTTGCTGCATGTGCAGCAGATTAATAGCGATAATCAACTGGAGGTTCGGGAAAAGATTTTAAACCGTATTCTTAGTCCGCGAGAACTTGAGCTGTATAGTGAAATCTCAGATGAGCCGATTGATTTGGCCGAGATTTTAAATGATATTGCAGGATTGTTATTACGTGATCGTTTGAGCATGTTAGGTATTGCAGAAGTTTGCCTGTGGAGCGACCGGATCATGACTCAGGATGAGCTGGATGTGATGGAACTTCTGTACTGGCGCTTGGGCTTTGAATCCAATGAAATTACCTCGCAAATGCTCAAGAAAAACAGCTTGATGATTATCTAGTATTTTTAAATTAAGAAGATGTATTTAAGTCCAGTTTTTCAAGAACTGATCTATAAAAGAACTTGCAGTAGAAAAAAGTAATCTTATAAATTGATTTCTATTCTGAGTTAAAGTGATTCAAGATAGAGAGTGAAAAACTGGAAATAGTTCGGCAAAGAAAAGCGAATCCCGTTAAAATGTTCAACCTGAAATAGGTGATGAAGAAAAGATGATTGGGCATCAGCGTGACATACTGGCAACATTAGGAATCGATATCTGGATTCCCAAGGGCGACGTATGTCAGCAGCATCAGGTTTCGATCTGGCGTGATCAGGCCCCAGCAGAATTACATAGCGAAATCATCCTGCCACAACCGACTCAGATTGCTCCGGTAGCAAAAGCTCCTTTAATTGCGCCTGAGCCTGTTACAGTTGAAGCAAAAGCTGAAGCTAAAAGTGAAGCGCCAGTAGTTGTTGCAACAATTCAGGAACAGCGGGAAATTCTGCATATTCCGCCATTCAACTTGCAGGCTTTAAGCTTGGAACATTGCACGATTGTCATCGATGCCACAGAAATGACCGAGCAAACCCAGCATTTATGGAGCAATATCCAGCGTGCTCTGCAAAGTGAATTTTATGAACTGAACTGGCCATTTCCTTGGGTGAATCTGCAAGATGGCCGGGGTGTTGAATCTTATATTCAGGGTTTTCTGGACATGATGAGCCTGGAAAAAAATATCATTTCCCTTGGCTCTATTCCGCATGTGACACATAATAAAATGATTCAACTGGCATCTTTACAGGAAATGCTGGATCAGCCCATACTTAAAAAACGCTTATGGCAATTTATGCAAAACAGGCCAGCGAACTCAGAATAATATTGATGTGGAATAGGGACATATGAAGCAAAAAGTGATTGTATTCAGCCAGATCGATCAGGATGTCCAGAAAAAACTCGAACAAAATTATAATGTAGTAACTTTACAGCCGAAACTGGGCAATGTGCATGAGCAGTTGCTGGAACATGTGCGGGATGCCGATGGCATGATCGGGGCAGGAAGGTTGCTCAATCGCGATAATCTGGCACCAGCAACCCGACTTAAAATCATTTCGAGTGTCAGTGTAGGGTATGACAACTATGAAGTTGATTATCTGAATGAAAAAAATATCTATCTGACCAATACCCCCCATGTCCTGACTGAAACCACGGCAGATCTGGGATTTACGCTGTTAATGGCAGCTGCACGCAAAGTGGCTTATCTGGATCACTGGACCAAACAGGGACAATGGCACCGCACGACACGTGAAGCACAGTTTGGTATGGATATTTTCGGAAAAACGCTGGGGATAATCGGGCTAGGGCATATTGGGGCAGCAGTTGCACGCCGTGGATTTTACGGTTTCAATATGAATATCTTGTACCATAATCGCCATGAAAAACCGGAATTGGCTCAAGGGCTCAGTGCACAGTATTGTTCTCTGAATGAGCTTTTGCAGCGCTCAGATTTCGTGGTGGTTACCGTGGATTTAAATGCTGAGTCAAAAGCACTGATTGGAGCAGAACAACTGGCACAGATGCAGCCACATGCGGTGCTGGTAAATATCTCCCGTGGGCCTGTGATTGATGAGCAGGCTTTGATCGAAGCCTTAAAAGCCAACCAAATCTTTGCTGCGGGTCTGGATGTTTATGAGAAAGAGCCTTTAAAAGAATCAGAATTATTTGAACTGGATAATGTCATTACCTTGCCCCATGTCGGTTCGGCCACAGTGGCGACACGTCGAAAAATGGCTGAGCTGGCTTATCAGAATCTGGTTGATGTACTTGAAGGGCGGGTGCCACGCTATGTGGTGAATCCTCAAGTGATTGGTTCATCTAAGTAATATTAAATAACATTTTCTTGCATCTATGCTCATTTTTCGATGCTATATTCGAGACAGGTTGAAACTGAATTTTAGAGATTTTTCATTGAAACGTTTGGTATTGGCGTGCGGGTTAGGTCTGTGTGCAACGGCAGGACATAGTGATAATAATTATTTTAATCAGCCTGCTGCACAATTTTCTGTACCGGATATTGGTGCGGGCGTCGGATTGATCGATCAGCAAAAAGAACAAATGATCGGCGAAAAGGTCTATCGTCAAGTCCAGAAACAAATGCCTGTGATTCAGAATCCATGGCTTGAAGATCAGTTACTTTCCATATTTTCCCACATTCTCAGTCAGACCAAATTACAGCAGCCGATTGGGTTAATGGTAATCAATGATCCGCAAATTAATGCTTTTGCAGTACCCGGCGGATTATTTGCTTTAAATGCTGGCCTGATTAATTCAGCCCGGAATACAGACGAAGTGGCAGGGGTGATGGCACATGAAATTGCACATGTTACACAACGTCATTACAGTCGTTCGCAAGAAACCTTTAAAGGACAAGGACTGTTGGCCCTAGCAGGGATTCTGGTGGGTGCATTAGTCGCTTCACAGGCAGATGGTGATGCCGGTGCAGCAGTGATGATGGGTTCTCAGGCAGCACTACTGGATCAGCAATTAACTTATAGCCGTAATCAGGAACGTGAGGCGGACCGGATCGGAATGCAATATATGTATGCTGCCGGATACAGTCCGCACAGTATGGCGGATTTCTTTGAAGTGATGCATCGGTCCACTAGCCGTTTAAGCTTTATGCCAGATTTCTGGCTGACGCATCCTTTAACTACTGAGCGTATGAGTGAAGCGCGTTTGCGTGCCAATCAGTTGCCTGCGGTTAAGCGTAATTTAAATGATCAGGATTTTGAAATCATTAAATGGTATACACGGGTACTGTCACGTCAGACCACTGAACAACAGCTCAACTTAATGGTGCAACGTAATGATTTTCCTGGCCAGCTGGCTTTAACGGCTTATCAGCTTCAGCAGGGAGACTTTCAGGCGGCACAAGTCGCACTGGATCAAGCCAAAAAGCACAATAAAATGCATCCTTTGCAGGTGTTATTTCAAACTGATATTTATCTGGGGCAAAATCAGCTGGATAATGCGCTAAAAAGCATTAGTTCAGCCGCACGGATCATGCCGGAAAACCGTGCTTTAAATTATAAATATGCTGAAACCCTGATTCGTGCTAAACAGCCTGATCAGGCCAGAACGATTGTGCAGCGCTTTTTAAATAGCAATACCCGTGATGTTAGTGGCTGGAGATTGATGCAACTGGCAGCGAATGCAGCACCTGATTCATCAATAAAAGCCGCCAACGTCTTGCGTTATCGGGCTGAAGTAGAGTACTGGTCGGGCTATGAAGAAACTGCGATTAAATCCTTAATACATGCTAAACGTATCAGCAAAGGCAATCAGTCTCTGTCAGCAACCATAGGTCAACGTTTAAAACAGATGCAGCAAACGCGACAGTTTAAAATTTAAGTCTATTTTTCTAATAATTTTTAGTTTCAGTAGATATAGCCGAAGTTCACTAAATCACGCTACAATCCGGGCAAAGCTAAGTTGTTTATTTCAATTATTTTATGAAAAAAATATTATTGGGTTTATTGATATTGGGGTGTGGCGGAAATGTATTGGCGGCTAGTGCTGCAGAATACGTGCAGTCCGTTGAACAGATTAATACTGATTATCAAAAAGAATCACGCCAGTTTTTAAAAGGTTTAAATCCACAGCAGCAGGGTTTTAGTGCATCGCAGAATCAGCAGTTTTGCGCGATTGTACAGCGCTATGTGGATCGCTTATATAAAGCGGCAGACCAGAACCGGGCTTATCTGGATCGTCAGTATCAAAATGTAGGCAAGCAGGATGTCATACTGCAGGTAAAATCTTCAAAAGAGATGCAGTTGCTGAAACGTTATAATGTGGATTGTAATTTACAGTAAGAATAAATAAGAAAATGCTGAGAACTGTCCGGAATGGAGGCAGTTCAACGCAGATTTAGATTTGAAATAGAATGGGGGAATTAAGCAAGTTTTGCTTTAATTTTTGCTGAAACTTGTGCAGGATCGGCGCGCCCGGCTATGAGCGGACGCAGAGAATTCATCACCTTACCCATATCTTTCATGCTAGTAGCTTGTTGCGCTTCAATTATTTGCGCAATCAGGGAATCAAGTTCTTCCTCAGTCATAGCTTCTGGTAGAAATTGAGAGAGAACCTCAACTTCGGCTTGTTCCTTACTAGCTAAATCATCTCGACCAGCGCCTTCAAAGGCTTTGATCGATTCTTTACGTTGTTTAATTTGCTTTTCAATGACCGCAAGAACTTGAGCATCGTCAAGTTCTTTACGCTCATCGACTTCGATTTGCTTAATTGCTGCTTGCAGACTACGAATGACCGTCAACTTTGACATATCTTTGGCACGCATGGTGGCTTTCAATACGTCAGTAATCTGGTTTTTTAAAGTAGTCATTATTTATTCCAAGCAGTCAATCACAAATTAATCTTAGTAAAGGCGAGTAGTACGTACTGATTCACGCGCCAATTTCTTTTGGTAGCGTTTAACAGCAGCAGCTTTTTTACGTTTACGTTCTTGAGTTGGTTTTTCGTAGAATTCACGTTTACGAACGTCAGCAAGAACACCCGCTTTTTCGCATGAGCGTTTGAAACGACGGATAGCTACGTCTACTGGTTCGCCTTCTTTCAATTTAACTTGTGGCATGAAGAATCCTCATTAAGTTATGGATAAGATCAGGGCCGAATTGCCCTCGATCACAAGTGAAGGTCAGTATTTTACTCATTTACATCTCATATCACAAGTCTATAATAGTTGCTGCAATAGATTTGATACAGGTTATAGGCAGTTTAATGATCGTTTTAGGCTTGGAAACGTCGTGTGATGAAACAGGACTTGCGCTGTATGACAGCGAGTTGGGTTTGCGCGGACAGGTGCTGTACAGCCAGATTAAACTGCATGCTGAATATGGCGGCGTCGTACCAGAACTGGCTTCGCGCGACCATGTGCGTAAACTCATTCCCTTACTGAATGAACTGCTTGAACAAAGTGGCATCAAAAAATCAGAAATTGATGCGGTGGCCTATACCCGTGGTCCGGGCCTGATGGGCGCGTTAATGACTGGCGCACTGTTTGGTCGGACTTTGGCCTTTGCCTTAAATAAACCGGCAATTGGTGTGCACCATATGGAAGGTCATATGCTGGCACCATTACTTTCTAAAACGCCACCAGAATTTCCATTTGTGGCATTACTGGTGTCTGGTGGTCACTCACAGCTCATGGCCGCTTATGGCATTGGACAATATGAATTACTCGGTGAATCGATTGATGATGCGGCGGGTGAAGCATTTGATAAAGTTGCGAAAATGATGGGTCTGCCATATCCGGGCGGCCCGAATATTTCCAGACTAGCTGAGCAGGGCGATCCGAACGCCTTTGCTTTCCCACGTCCAATGCTGCATCAAGGTTTGGAGTTTTCATTCAGTGGTTTAAAAACTGCAGTTTCTGTTCAAATGAAGAAACTCGGTGAAGAAAGACGTGATGCAGATATCGCTGCGAGCTTCCAGGAAGCCATTGTCGATACACTTGTTAAAAAATCAGTGAAGGCATTGAAACAGACTGGCTTAAAACGTCTGGTGATTGCTGGTGGTGTAAGTGCCAACAAGCGTTTACGTGAACGCCTGGAAGCAGACTTGGCGAAAATCAAAGCCACCGTGTACTATGCAGAACCTGCGCTGTGTACCGATAATGGTGCGATGATTGCCTTTGCGGGTTATCAACGTCTAAAAGCCGGACAGCAAGATGGTTTGGCTGTGACCACAACTCCACGTTGGCCAATGACAGAATTGACGAATCCGGCAGAAGCTTGATTTAAAGATTCAGGATGAAGAAAAGGGGCCTTAAGC